>DASVCP010000542.1:0-5107 GCA_036381555.1 Gammaproteobacteria bacterium | reverse complement strand
CACGGCCGTGCCTTCGAGATAGCGGCGGGTGACGGAGAATTCGCCGCGAGGATTGATGGCAAATCGGCCACCGCGCGATTGATCGAGCAGGGCGGCAAACAGTGACGGGCCCGAAAAGTGCGGCAGGCATAACCAGTCTATCGAACCGTTCTTTGAAATCAGCGCGGCGGTACGGGTGTCGCCGATAACGGCGTAATCACCAATATCGGGATAATCCCGCGGAGAATTGTAGCGATAACCTGCATCAGTGGAGCCTTCCGCAACTTGTTGTTTCCCTGATTCGTACATGCGCTGTCAGAATGTGCCAGCCGGATTCTTTTTGGGTTTTTTGCTGTTCATGTTGGTTGATATATCACCATGACCGAAAAACAGGTCAACGATAAATAACGGCAATAGCCGCTGATGTCAAATATATCTTTTCCCGATTGTTGCGTAAAAAGGAAATATCGGTAACAACATCCATTTAAAAAAACGGCAGACCCTATACAATTTGATTCACATGGAAGGCGACAATAAAAATTTCTCCGGGCGTATATCCGGTGCCGGTAAATCCTTCAAGGAAAACATACATCCGGCGTTGAGTACGAACAATTACAGTAGTGAAACGGGAATTCTTTTTAGACCCGGCGAGAACTGCTGGCGTGTCGAGCGCGCTCAACGCGTGGCCTTGCTGGTCGACGGTGAGAATTACTTCGGGGCGCTTCATGAAGCGTTATGCAACGCGCAACGTTGTGTGCGCATCCTGGCCTGGGACCTATACAGCAAGATGGACTTGCTGCGCGGAACGGGCGAAACCACAAATTATCCCACAAAGATCTACGATTTGCTGGAGTCGTTGTTGAAAGAGCGTGAGCAACTCCACGTCTACATTCTGTTGTGGGATTTTTCCATGATTTATGCGTTCGAGCGTGAATGGTCGTCCCTGGTCACGTTACGATGGAACTCGCACCCGCGACTGCATTTCAAGCTGGATTCCAAGCATCCGTTCGGCGGAAGCCAGCATCAGAAGGTGGTGACGGTAGACGACCGCATTGCCTTTGTCGGTGGTTTTGACATCGCCCATTCGCGCTGGGACAGCCGCGACCACAAGCCGGACGACTTTCGCCGCAATTTTAACAGCGGCCATAATTATCCGCCTTTTCATGATATGCAGATGCTGGTGGACGGCAAGGTGGCTGCGGCGATGGCTGAACTGGCCCGTTATCGTTGGGAACAGGTAAACGGCGAAGCGGCACAGGCCGTGGACCCCGGTGCGCGCGATCCATGGCCGCCGAGCGTTCGGCCACTGTTTACCGATATGGACATAGCCATCGCGCGCACCCTTCCGGAATATGGACGGCGTACACAAGCCGTACATGAAGTGGAAAGATTGTTTTTGGACATGATCGAACGGGCTGAACAATTTATTTACATTGAAAACCAATACTTCACGTCAACCAGCATTACGAACGCACTGGGCGAAATCCTGCAGTCTGATCGTGGCGCTGAGGTCGTGATCGTGCTGCCGCAGCATACCGGGTTGAAAGAACAGATCACCATGGATGTCATCCGCGCCCGGCTGCTGCGCCGCCTGTGCGATCTCGATAAACACGACCGGCTGCGCATATACGTGCCGGCCGATCCTGGCCTAGCCAAGGGCACGTGCATGAAAGTTCACGCAAAACTGATGTATGTTGATCATCGCTATTTACGAGTCGGTTCGGCAAATCTTAGCGGCCGATCAATGGGGTTGGACAGCGAGTGCGACTTGGCGCTTGAAATGACAAGGCCGGACGAACAGCAGGCCGGCCGGGAATTTCTGTACGATCTGTTGGCTGAGCATTTGGCGGTAGAGCCGGCCCGGGTGCGCGAGGTGGATGCGCAAACGCAGAGCCTGATTAAAACGATCGAAACACTGTATAACCCCGGCTGCAAGACGCTTGAACGCCTCAAGATCGCCAGCAATTTCTCTTATGAGGAAATGCAAATTTCCGAAGAGTTGATCGACCCGCCGAGCCCATGGGATCCGGAACGCTTTATCGGTGAACTGGAACCCCATGAAGGCGGGGACGAGCCAAACCGTTCACCCTGGCTGCGCTGGATAAAGCCGCTGGCATTCCTGGCGCTGCTGGCGGCACTGATCGCAGCCTGGCGATATACGCCGCTGGCGGAATGGATAACGATCGACGAGTTGCGCTCAAGGCTGCAGGCGATCGAGCAGTATCGTTTCAGCGGCGTGTTGATTGTGTTGAGCTTTGCCGCATTGGCCACCAGCGGTGTTCCCCTGACGGCACTGATCGTCGCCGCCGGCCTGATGGCGGGTCCATGGGTTGGCTTTGCCTACGCGATGGCCGGTGGCTTCATCAGCGCAATGATATTGTTTGCCATCGGCCGCTGGTTGACAGCACGAAAGGGCCATACCGGCGAAGCACTCACTGGACGTTTTGGCGGGCTGATAAAGAAGCTGCGCGAGCATTCGATTTTAACCACCGTTACAGTGCGAATAGTTCCGGTTGCCCCGTTTGTAGTTGTTTGCACCGTCGCGGGCGCCGCCCGATTGCGCTGGCGCGACTATTTCATCGGTTCGTTGATCGGTTCGATACCGGGCACGGCGATGCTCACAATTTTCGCCGGCGGGTTGCGGCGGGCCCTGATTAATCCCAGTGCCGGGACGATTATCGCCTTGGTCGTCATTGTCATCATGCTGCTCGTTCTCGGCTGGGCTCTGCGGCACAAGTTTACGGAATTTCTTAACAAATAGAATATTGCCGCATGTCCCGTCGCGCTTTCACGTTTCAACTCAAGGCGCGTGTAGAAATTCTATGATACTGACAATACTCACCTACAACATCCATCGCGGTATTGGCAGCGATAAACGCATGGACCTTGGCCGAATCATGAAGGTGATTCGGGAAAGTGAAGCGGACATCGTCGCACTACAGGAAGTGGATCATGTTGTGGCGGAAGGGGCGAGGATGCCAAACATAAAAAAGCTGGCCGAAGCCGCCGGTTTTCATGTTTACGAACAGACTGTGCGCGTGCTCCTGAGGGAGACGGGCGTGATGGGTTACGGTAACACTACTCTGGTTCGGCTGCCGCCCGAACAAGTGACTTATCATGATATCACCATTCCGGGACGGGAGGCGCGAGGAATGATTGAACTGAGATTGAAGATCAAAGGTTTTCTGTTGCGCATAATGAACACCCATCTCGGCTTGCAGCAATGGGAGCGTCACCGGCAGTTCAATCGCCTGGGCGCGCTGTTGAAAGATTCGACCCAAGACACGGTGCTGGCGGGTGACTTCAACGAATGGTGGCCCGGCAGCGGCGCGTTACGTGAAATGGACCGCCTGTTCGGCGAACAACAGCCCGCGATAAGCACCTGGCCCTCGCAGCGGCCATTCTTCGCCCTCGACCGTATCTGGGTCAAACCGGCGCACTACCTCCGTTACCTCGGCGCCTACATCACGCCGTTGACGAGAGTCGCCTCCGACCATTTGCCCCTAATGGCAAGGCTTGAGATATAAAAGACTTTTATCCGCAGATTACCAATTATTGCTCCTGCAAATTGGCACTTCCGCCATCCATGGCGGTCGTACGCAGATAAACGCAGATAAAAAAACAAAATTACCCGGGGTAGATTTAGAAAATTGCGATAGCTTAGGATTAGAAAAGCTTTATTCTGTTTTAAAAAATCTGTGTAAATCTGCGTCCATCTGCGGATGAATAGGTTTTAACTATTCATAAGTGCAAAGATAGGCGGTGTCGATTTTTACTTGCAACTGGAACTTGCGGTCGGCATCGATGATGAACGAATCGCCTTCGTTGAATGTCTGCCAATCGGCCGCGTCCGGCAGTTTCACCGTCAACGAGCCGCTGACGACCGTAACCGTTTCCTTCTGGCTGGTGCCGAACTCATATTCGCCGGGTGCCATGACGCCGACGGTCGCCGGCAGCGTGGCGGTCTGGAAACCGATGGATTTGACGTTGCCGTCGAAGTACTCGTTGACTTTCAGCATGGAGACATTCCTGAACAAGGTTGTGACTAGGCGTGTGAATTGTAAAGCAAGTAACGCGTAGGCGGCGAGACATTTAAACAACCTTTTATATTCGCCAAGCAGGTTTGTTAAACTTGCCGATCATGACGACAGATTCGACAATCACCATCAGGCAGATAACCAGTGGCGAACTGGAAGACGCCATTCCCGAGCTGGCGCGTCTGCGCATCCAGGTGTTCCGCGAGTTTCCCTATCTGTATGACGGCACTTGGGAGTACGAAGAGAAATACCTGCGCACCTACAGCGAATCCGGCGCCGCGATCGCCATACTGGCTCTGGACGGCGCCCGCATCGTCGGCGCATCGACCGGTGTGCCGATGAGTCATGAAACCGGGGAATTCAAAAGACCGTTTATAGAGGGGGGTTACGACCCTGCGCGCATATTCTATTGCGGCGAATCTGTGTTACTGCCGGAATACCGGGGGAAAGGCATATATAAGGAATTCATTCGCGGCCGTGAAAACTATGCCCGGACCCGCGACGGATCGCCGGGACCGTTCGATTACTGCTGCTTCTGTGCAGTGGAACGCGACGAGAACCATCCTCTGCGCCCCGATGATTTTCAACCGCTGGATGCCGTATGGCGGCATTTCGGCTATGTTAAACGTCCCGACCTGCTGACCGAGTTTCGTTGGAAAGATATCGACCAACCGCATGAAACCGCCAAGCCGATGACGTTCTGGGTGAAGCCGTTATTATCCGGTTGTTGAATCTGTCCAAAGCGGCATGTGAGCTGCGCGCGGGATTCAACCGGCGCGGGGCCACGCGGGAGGCGCGCTATTGTTCGGCGGCGTGAACTCCGGCGAATACCTTTCCCTAAGATACGCGTAGATCAACTCCGCCGGCCGGATGTTCTGCTCTCGCAGTCCCCGGTTGCCGAAAAGGCGGTTGAATTCCAGGATATAGGGATGGTTGCCGGCCATCGCGACATCGAAACCGGCATGGTCGATACCCAGCGTTTGCGCCACGCGGTTGACCAGTTCAACCGCCGCGGCGGGCGCGGGGGAAAAATCCAGCCGTCCGCCGGCGGCAAGATTGTTGTGAAAACCGTTGCTGGATTGCAACCGCCA
>DASVCP010000541.1:0-3381 GCA_036381555.1 Gammaproteobacteria bacterium | reverse complement strand
TGGCCGAGTGCACGTTGTCGTCGTCGCTGGAATGCATCTGCCAGATGGTATTGCCGGGGAACTCGCCGCTGACATCGAACACGGTCTCGAACTGCTTGCTCAACACGTCGTAGCGCAGCATGCGCGGCCCGTCGTTGACATACAGCTTGGTCGGCAGCGAGGCGCTGAAATACCAGCCCTCGCCGCTGATCCAGCTGAAGGCGCTGCCCGGGTCGAACAGCGGACCGAGATTCTGCACTTGATCCGTGTTCTTGTTGTAACTGAACAGCGTCGGCCCGCCGCCACCCTCGTTGCGGTTCAGGCCGAGGAAGATATACATCGTGTCGCTGCCGACATGGTTGTTGATGTTGCGCCAATACGAATAACCGACCGGAAAGACGCAATCGTTGCCGCCGCAGTCGGACGCATTGGTGATTCGCACGCCCTCGGTGTGGTAAGGGTCGGGGAAGGTAAACACGCCGCGCGACGGCAGAAAGCCCTGGATCTCCGTGGCGCTGGGCACCGGCCGGGTGTCCGCATTGTCCGGATCTTCCACGAATCCGCCGGGAAATCCCTGCCCGCTGGCGGGCGACACACCGGCGGCGCCGATGAACAAAAGAATCAGCGCGCCGAGCCAACGCGCCGGTACGCGATAAAGTTCCGTTTGCATACAATCACCTCGTCTTGTTAAGGAAAATTGCCAGCTTCACGCCATGTGAAGCGGAAACGAGGTTAGGCGGGTTGTGTAACGGGCGTGTAACGAAAAATGGCGGCAAAAACAGAACGTGCGGAGTTTGTGACGGCGATCACCCACATGGGGAACAAGTAAACACGGATTTATAAGGCGAGTTCATTACGGCCTTTGCCTGGGTACAAGTGCGCTCGACGCTGGTGTCAGCGCGGCTTCATTAACTGCGTTAACAATTTCAGTCTCAGCCGGACGTTTTGAATCTTTTCTTCTATCGCACGATGTTGGTATCGGTATTGCTTTTTTATTGACACGACAGTGTGTGTCGGGGACTGAGTCCCCGCTTCAGTAAATGTTTCAATATCTAAGGAGGTTTTAACCATGGAACTGAAGAAAAAATACCTGTTAACACTTACGATGGGCGGCGTGATTGCGGTCGGCAGTGTACCGGCCATGAGCGCGGAACCCGTTGCCGGCAAGCCGGATGACAGCTGGATTACAGTGAGAGGGACTGTGGCCTCGGCCGATAATGATTCATTTGTTTTAGACTATGGCGAAGGCCTGGTGACCGTGGAAATGGATGACTGGGACTGGTACAGCCAGTCCGCCGCATTGATCGAAGGCGACCAGGTGACCGTGAACGGCCGTATCGATGACGATTTATTCGAAGCCCGCAGCATCGAAGCCAGCAGCGTTTATGTCGATGACTTGAATACCTATTTTTATGACGCCAGTGCGGCAGATGAAGAGGACGTTGTTGCAACCTATATTTATTATGAACATCCGCCACTGGACGACAGTTGGGTCAGTGTCAGCGGCACCGTCCAAAACATCAAGGGTCGCGAATTAGTGCTGGACACCGGCGACAGCACGGTTCGGGTCGACACCGTTACCATGGCCTACAACCCGGTCGATAACACCGGCTATCAGCAGATCGAGAAGGGCGATCGCATCGCCGTAACCGGATCGCTGGATCTCGACTTTTTCGAGAAGCGCGAAATCCAGGCAGACACGATCCTTTCCCTCAGCCCCGAGGAAGTTTCCTAAGTACGAGTAAGGTCATTGCGACCGCCAGGCAACAAAGCCGCGCTCCTGGTCTTGTGTTGCCGGCGGTCGCAAGGTTTTCGCCGAAGATCGTCATTGGCGCCGTGAACTGATAGTCAGCTGGGGCAGTGAAGACCTGCACAACGGCCAGTGGATCGAAGGCTTGACCATCGAAAATCCGTTCGCCGAACTTGTCCACGAAACCTCCGCAGGCTACCGGAACTCCAAAATCAAAAGCATCTAACCACGGAGAACACGGACGACCGCCATGGATGGCGGAAGTGCAGATATTGAAAGGAGCAAATATCTGCGGTCACAGAGAAAGAACAATAAGAAACTGCGAATACATGCGAACATTTTGTTGACGTTAACAAAATGGCCGGTCTGGGTTCGGCGGTCAGTGTTAGTTAAACAAAACTTCCGGATGTCGCTCGGCTATTCGAAGCAACGAACGGGCGGGACCGCGCGGCGCGCGCTGCTCCTGTTCCCAGTTTCTCAGTGTTTTCACGGAAATATCCAAGAGCGCGGCTAACGCTTCCTGGGATAGCCCAGTTTTTTACGAATCTCCGCCGGTGGAGACGGTTCATCATGGATATAGGTAACCAATTTTTTGGCACCTGATTTATGTGAGCGTATCGCCGCCAACTGCGCTTCAAGATCAATTTTTAAATCGGATTTTTTCATCGCGGGAGAGTATGCCCCAATGGGATAGTTTCGCAAGGTGTATCTAGTGCAGGTTTAAGCATCCGTCGTGGTATGGAATGAAGCCGGGAGAGGGTTATTGCGTTCAACCTTGCTTCAAGGGTTTGATCAGCTCGTTGAGGTCGCCGGGCAGCAGTTGGCGATTATGCATCACTGTGATGTCGTCGATGCGGTCGTTCAGGATTCGATAAATAATGCGATACGGACGTTCGAGGACTTCGCGCAAGTCGTCTTGCTGATATTCAGGCACCCTGCGGCCTGCATTGGGCAGCTCACTGATAAGCCGGGAATGTTTCACCAGTTTCTCAAATTGTCGGTTGAGCCACTGCGGGAGCTTCTTGATCCAGATATTCCCGGATTTGTTTTAAACGGAACCGAGCCCGGTCGGTCCAGTAGACTTTCATTCGGAAATACCGAACTCTTTCATGACGTCTTCAACGGAAGTAACACGTCCGGCATCGCTGTCCCCCAGACCCTTTTCGATTTCCCGGCGAACGGCCATTTCATAAACCACGTCGTCCCAGGTGGCGTTTTCGGGCAACTGATCGACCAGTTGGTGGGCCACTTCCTTGATTTTGCTGGCATGAGTACTCATAAAAGCTCCTCGTAAAAGTGCTTTTCAGCATAGCAGATTTTCTGGGGCGAGTTGACGCGCACTCACCGGGAGCGTCTGTCCAGGAACGGCTTTCTGCAGGGGTTATCAAGAGTTTTACCTTACTTCCTGGAGGTCATGCAGGATAGCCGGCGATTCCGCCGGCTTTCCGGTCGGTTACCGCATCAAGTCCCATGAGGCGGCCCCATCCGGCGCGACCCGGTCCACAAACCGCCGCGCCGCTTGCACACGAAAGCAGTGCACACTAGAATAGTGCGCAAGTCCGATCGGAGACCGTCATGAAAAACATCACCTTAAGCGCCGACGAAAAACTCATTGAAGCCGCCCGCGAACGCGCCCGGGCGGAAAACACCAC
>DASVCP010000540.1:0-4392 GCA_036381555.1 Gammaproteobacteria bacterium | reverse complement strand
GCCTGCATTTGATGACGAGCAACGGAAATTATCTACCGTCGGTCAGGGAGCTGTTCGTTGCCGTCAAGGGCACCGAGAACGATCCCGCGGGTTCGGACTATCTGTTACCCAGCGAAATCAGCGGCAGGGAACTCATCGGGTTTGTCGAAAAAACCGCCGCCAATGGCGGCGTGGTCAATATCATTTTTCATGGCGTAGGAGGAGACCACCTGTCGGTTTCCAAGGAAGCGCACGAACAACTGGTTCAGTACCTGGCAAAAAACCGGAAAACCTACTGGACGGATACTTACCTCAATATCATGAAACACGTCAACGCGCAGCGCGCTGTCGAAGATAAAAGTCAGAGCGTCACTTTTCGTTCACACTTTTAAACGCGACAACCCGGCTCGCAATGTATGGACCCTGCGCGGGCTGTTCCTCAGACGCATTAGGGAGCCACGAACGGGGGTAGGGAATTTGCATGTTGCTTTTTAAATCAATCGTTTGCGCCGGCCCCCAAGACCCCGCGGATCTCCGCCGCATCTTGAATTCAGTCCTTGGAGAACCTGCCGATAACCGCATACGGCCTGTTTGCAGGCCGGGATGAATCGACAACAACCGCCTGAAACAGGAAATCACCGGGCAGGAGGCAGGCGAATGCTTCACCACATGCGTTGCTTCAATCACGGCTTACATCGCCGTTTACTGTTTTCGCTGCTGATCATCAGCGCAACGGCCGCCGCCGAGCCTGCAAAGCTGCGAATCGGCTTCATCTGCGCCGCCGGACCCGATCATCCTTTTTGGGGACAGGTGGCGCAAGTAATGCAGGCGGCCGCCAATGACCTTGATATTGACCTGATCGTAAAATACGACCTGTCCCGCAGCAGTTATGCCTCGAAGAAAGCCGGCATACAACTGCTCGGTTCCGATCCCAAGCTTGATTACATGCTGACGCCGTACTGGGGCTCGGTGACGCCGGCTCATTTGGAGTACGCACAGCAGCATGGCATCAAGGTGTTCGCCTTCAATTCGGATGTGCCGGAAGCCGAGTATGAAGAAGTCGGCCAGTTCCCGCGGCAGAAGTACGCTAACTGGATCGGCCATATGGTGCCGGATGACAAGGTCGCCGGCTACGATCTGGCGGCCGCGCTGTTTGAGCGCGCACGCAAGACCAATGGGGCAACCAGGATATCGGTGTTGGCCCTCAATGGACCGTTTGAGTCGACAGTGGGCACGAGCCGTCTGGCCGGCCTGAAAAGCAAGGTCGAAGAAGAATCCGGCGCGGTATTGGAAGATGTGGTGTTAACCAACTGGGAGGCCGGTGCTGCCAGTAAAACAGCGGCGGATTTACTCACGAAATATCCCGGGGTAGACGTACTATGGGCTCCGAATGAATCCATCACATGGGGCGCCTTACTGGCAGTGGAGAAAAGCGGCAAGACTCCCGGAAAAGATATTTATATAGGCGGTTTCGACTGGAACCCCGAAAGTGCAAAAGCGATAGCGGACGGGAGAATCACCGCTTCAATGTTCGGTCATTTTCTGGAAGGCGCCTGGGCGCTGATACTGGCGCATGATTACCATCACGGCTTCGATTTTGCAGACGACAAAGGCGTTCGGATAACCACGCCGCTGAACATTATTAACGCCGGTAATTACAAGCAATACACGAACCTGTTGCAAGAAGGCAACTGGGAGCAGGTCGATTTCCGTAAATTCTCGAAGAAATACAACCCGCAACTGAAATCCTATAATTTCAATATCAGTCAGTTTTTGGAGTAGGTGCGCCAACCACGGCTCGGAACAGCCGGTACTCGCCGGTCCAGGTCTCGGGCTTCCACTCACCTCCAATAATCACGATATCCTTCAACCCCAGTTTGCTCATATCATCGGGTGAGTAATACCAACCGTTGTAACCGGCCGTGTGGTAGGCACTGTACTTCGAATCCTGGCCCAGGATGTTTAACTTGGGAGACACTCCCAGCTTGCGATAGAACTCCGCTTCCCGTTCGCGGTTCTCGCTTAGATATTTTTCCAACGACACCCGTATCTGCTCCCTTACGGCTTCCCGATCTTCCTGGGGGATACTGGACAGAACTTCTTCAATCTGGGATCTGTTGTAATCTTTGCTAAACGCTCCACCATGGAACCCGACCACTGCCGAGCCTCCGAGCAGCTTCGTTTTGCCCGCGGGAAAAACATAATTTGCGCAGGAGGAAAAGCAGAATTCTTCGACCTTTACATTCAAACCTTTCGATAATATCCACTCCCCCAATTGAAGCCCGACATCCACAGGCCCGCCGGCGCTCGTGATTGCCAAAACGGTCGGTTTGCTCTCTGCCGCTTCATATAGCTTGGATACCTTTGAGTTGGCTTCCCGGGTCAATGGACCGTTATACAGAATTTCATCGCCTTGCAATACAACGTCGGTATCCGCGGAAGCGGCCGCTGAAAGCAATGTCAGCAACAGGATACATAAACGATACATACCGGCCCCGGATAAAGCATTACGAGCAGTAACGATATCACATGAGGCAGTCCCGGCGCAGCGATACACCGGGATTTTTCCATGACTGCTGTCAACAGTAACCGCCAATAAACGAACGTCAGTTGTTTTGAGCGGAAAGCTCCCGACGCTTTATTTCCCGTCCCCGCAAAATAACCGTTTCGATGGAATCATAGGCATCCTCGTGTACGCTCATCGACCTGAAACGATGCCCCCATTTGCAGAAACGTCTGTCTGTGCCACGCCGAGCTATTTTTCAACCGCCGAACCGACGTCCGCTTCCTCAGCAGTGCTGGCTCCGGTTCTGCTCAAATACTGAGCGTACGCTTTTTGCCGGATATGACTCACCTTTTCGGCGGTCATCTTCAAGCCATTCTCAAACATTTTTCGACACAGCGTAAGACCGAAATCTTCTGTCGCCATGGCTTTCTTCATCATTGTTTCCATTGAAGCGATAAATGCGTTGCGCTGAATTTCATACTCCTCGGATTTCAAGTTGACGGCCTCTTCCCCAGCCAGATTTTCCAAGTGCGCTATGGTTTTATCGTACTCAATATCGGCTTTTGGATAGCTTTGAGAGCAGAGATCCTTCATATACACCATGTTGTCGACGATAAGTTTCGTTGAGTGAAGCATAACCTTTTCTTTTTCGGATAGCGGCTCCGATGCGAACGCCGCCATGGCGAAAATAAACTGAAGCGCCAACAAGAATACATATTTCATAACCACCTCCCTTAAAGACACTCTAAAATTTATACGAACTAATTCAGAAAAACCATGCCGCAATTAGCCCGCCAAGCTCATGTTCTTGCATCCGGAGGACTGGCAAATTTACATGCTCGCACCCCCGCGCCGGTGTGTGTCCTCGCCTGACCCGGAATATCAATCGGACCACGGCGTCTCCGGCAACCCGGAACCACACAAAACCGCTAGGAAAAACCAACGCGACGCTGTTCGGTCGCGGATTCTCCAGGAAGAACGGTGCAACAGCTAAAAAATCTCTTGAAATTACGAAATATATCGTACTATATTTATCGTACGATGCGTTTCGTAAAAAATGCGGCCACGCGGACGGGGGAAAGACATGAAACTGCCGAACTTTACGCCTTTTCAAGCTGTTCTATGGGGCGGGCTGGCGGCCGCCGTGTTGGACATCGGCGCTGTGTTTGCTTACTGGGCCACACAAGGCGGTACGCCGGCGGGAATACTTCAAACCATCGCCACTTCAGTCATGGGGCCGGCCGCGTATGAAATCGGTTTAGCCGGGACCCTGCTCGGGCTGTTTTTACACGTCTTTGTCAGCTATGTGTTCGCCGTCGCCTACGTCGCCGCCGCAAACCGTGCGCCGATTCTGATCACGCGCCCCATTCTTTGCGGCCTGGCCTACGGCGCGATCGCCAAGGTCGTCATGGGCGAAGTGGTCGTGCCACTGTCCCGCGCAACATTCGGAGGCGGCGACCCGACCCTGCTGCAATCGGCGATCAGCTGGTTCATTCATCTGGTGCTGTTCGGCCTGCCGATCGCGTTGGCGGCAAGCCGGATACGGCGTGAGGGGTCTAGGCCGCAAGAGCAGTAGGGCCGATTTCCGGAAATTGATCCGGCCCAACATATTTTCGTTGCTTCCTCGCTACCAAGTGCTCTGTAAGCCCGTGTTCACTTGCATTGCGACCCGTCGCTTTGCCTTTACAAAACTCTCCGCAACCGATTACACGCGCATGGCTTTCAAAATACCGCCGCCATTTTGTGGGAATCAGGTTCCGCTATTACGCAACGTTACGGAACTAAGGACGCCCCGGTCAGTCAACTTCAATAATCGGGTCGCTTTTATTTAGGTATGCTTGTCCTGAATCAGCCCATTTATGTAAGAGAATTCATGTCCATTTACAAATGGCTTTTATGAAACGCAA
>DASVCP010000539.1:0-17998 GCA_036381555.1 Gammaproteobacteria bacterium | reverse complement strand
CGCCGGCGTGCCGATGCTCAGACCCAGCGTCATGTAACCGATCTGAGCAATGCTGGAATAGGCAAACAGGCATTTGACGTTCTGCTGAAATATCGCCATGGTCGAGGCGATAAAAATACCGGCCAGGCTCAGCAACAACAGAATCGCTTCCAATGGAAAACGCGTGTATGAAAACTCCGCACCGAACACCGAGAAGATCAATCGCACCAGCACGTAAACAGCCACCTTAGTGGCGGTCGCCGCCAGGAACGCCGACACCGCCGACGGCGCATGCGTGTATGCACCCGGCAGCCAGAAGTGCAGCGGAAACAGCGCCAATTTCAAACAGGCACCGGCAACCAGGAACACGAACGCGGCAAACACCGTGCGCGTATCGGCGACCTCGGGCAACCGTTGCGAAATATCGAGCATGTTGAGCGTGCCGGTCATGGCATACAACAGACCGATGCCGGTCAGAATGAACGTGGCGCCGATGGTGCCCATAATCAGATACTGGTACGAAGCCCGTAGCGCCATCCGGTGTTTGCCGAGCGCGATCAGGATGTAGGAAGACAGCGAGGAAATTTCCAGAAACACGAACAGGTTGAAAATATCGCCGGTGGCGGCGATGCCCAGCAGGCCGGCCAGACATAGCAGGTAAGCAATATATAAGAACGGTTGCCGTTGCGCGGATAACTCGACGCCGATGCCGGCGTGCGCCGACAGCATCACCAGGCAGCCGATCGCCGAGACGATCAGCAGCAGATAGGCGTTGAGCGAATCGATACGATACTCGATGCCCCAGGGCGCGTCCCAGCCGCCCAACGCATAGCTGAGCGTGCCGGTTTCCAATACCTGCCACAACAACGCGATGCTGATCAGCAAGGCGATGACGCTGGCCGTCAAGGCGATCAGCCAGGCGGCCTTTTCGCGGCGGAACACCAGGCAGACCGGCGCGGCCATCAACGGCACGATGACTTGTAAAACGGAAAGATGCGCTAACATTCGCTTGAGTCCAGTTTCTGTATGGCGTCATCCTCGACGGTGCCGTAGGCGTCGCGGATGCGCACCACCAGCGCCAGCGCCAACGCGGTGGTGGCGATGCCCACCACAATCGCCGTCAGGATCAGCACATGCGGCAATGGGTTCGAATACCGCTCGACACCTTCCATCAGAATCGGCGCGGCGCCGCCTTCGAGGTTGGCGATGCTGATATAAAGGATAAAAACGGAGATCTGCATCATGCTCAGGCCGATCACCTTCTTCAGGAGGTTGCTGTGCGCGATCAGCACATACAGCCCGATCATCATCAGGCTGACCACCGCCCAGTAGTTATACAGCTCCAGGATTCTCACGGCGCACTCTCCCCGCTACTTTTATGGTTGCTGAACGCGGAGAAAATCACGATCATGACCGACGCGACCGTCAGACCCACGCCCAGCTCGATAATCAAAATACCGAGATGCTGTCCGGCGACCGGATCGTCGGACAAGGCGCTGTAATCGAGAAAGTTTTTGCCCGAAAGCAACGATACGACGCCGACGCCGCCGTACAACAACACGCCGAACGCCGCGATCGACCGCAGCAGGCGCGGACTGATCACCCGCTCGGTGATGGAATGACCGAACAACATCGAGTAAAGGATAATCGCGGCGGCGAAGATCACGCCGGCCTGGAACCCGCCGCCGGGACCGTAGTCGCCGTGGAACTGCACGTACAATGCGAACAGCATGATCAGCGGAATCAGTATCTTGGCGACGATGCGCAAAATCGTCTGTTCCTGCATAGGATTTGGCATAGGCACCGCGCCGTTTTCGTCATCGCGCCAAGTGCCGGACATCGTCAACAACGCCAGCACGCCGATGCCGGCGGTGAAGATCACCACCAGTTCGCCGAAGGTGTCGAAGCCGCGGTAACTGGCCAGCACCGCCGTCACCACGTTCGGCACGCCGGTATCCTGTGCGGTGCTCTCAATATAATACGAAGCCACGTGCCGATGCGCGGGTGCGTCGGCCGAACCGAAAACCGGGATATCCGACAGGCCATACGCCAGCAACACGCCGGCGGCCGACACCACCAGCATCGCGGCGATCGAGCGGCGTGGAGGCGGCGAGTCTTTTTCATAGCGTCCAGTCAGCGCCAGGGTCGTCAACATCAACAACGTCGAAATCCCCGCGCCGACGGCGGCTTCTGTGAACGCCACGTCCACCGCATCCAGCAGCACGAAGAAACTCGCACACAACAGGCTGTATATGCCGGCCAGCATTACCGCCGCGAACAAATCCCTGAGCCGGGTGATCGCCAGCGCCGCCATCACCATGAACCCCAGCAATGCAATATCGACGACGAGTTCCATTACGATCCGCTCCCCGCTTTGCCGTCATCGCCAATATCATGCATCAGGGGTTGCAGGTTGCCGTGCAGCGCCGACTTCGCCAGCGCATGACTTGCCGTCGGACCGGTCAACAGCGTGAATAGTAATATCAAGATCAGTTTCACCAGCACGATACCGTCGGGAGCCTGCAACATCAGGCCGATAAGTATCAGCGCCGCGCCCAACGTGTCGGTCACACCGGCGGCGTGCATGCGGGTGTAAAAATCGGGGAACCGCCACACTCCCACGCCGCCGGAAATGCAGAAGAACGATCCGGCGGGCAACAACACCCAACTGATCATGTCCAGCAGGATATCCATCAACTTTTCTCCTCACCGGAACGGCGGTTGTATTCAAAAAAACGTAATACGCCGATGACGCTGATGAAGTTGATCAACGCGTAGGTGAGTGCAATGTCGAGGAAAAAGGGCTTGCCCACCAAAAAGCCCAGCACCGCGATCAACAGCACGGTCTTGGTACCGAACATGCTGACGGCCAGAATGCGGTCGTACAGTGTCGGTCCCAGCAACGCGCGCGTCAAGGCCAGCACCATCACCACCAGGATTGCGATTGCAGCCGCGGCGTACATTACCCCTCCAACCGGCGCACGCGCCGCCCCATTTCCCCGGTATGCAAATCTTCAACGGCCTTTTTCGTCAAGGCATGCACCACCAGCCGATCGCCGTCGAGATCCATCGCCACCGTGCCCGGCGTCAGCGTAATCGAGTTGGCGTAAATCACCTTGCCCATGTCGGTGTTCTGCTCCATCTTCAATACGGTCCGCGTCGGACTGATCGACGAGTTGCCGTGCCATATGCGATAAGTTACATCGAGATTGGCAAGCACAATTTCCTTGATCAACCAAAGCCAGTAACCGGGCACGTACATCGTCAGATGCAGCGGCTGCGATTCGTGATCGATCACGTCCATCCGATGGGAAATCAAAATCACCAGCGCGATCGAACAGATCGCCAGGAAAAACAGCAGCGGCGTGTAATGACCCGAATTCAGCAGCCAGAACGCCGCCAGAACCAACATTAAACTGATCGTGTGTCGCATTGCATGTTACCCGGAGATGGCAATGGTTTACTGACAGGAAAACAACGGCACGGGGCAATAACGGATCAGATAGTCGCCGACCGAACCGAACAGACTGCGTTTCCAGCCGCCGGCGTCGAACGCGCCGGCGACCACCAGCGACGCCTGCGTCTCCCGGATCGTGTCGACGATTACGCTGCGCGGATCTTCGCGACTGGTTACCGCATGCGGTAACGCGTCGATCCCGTGATTGCTCAAGTAGTTCGCCGCCGTCTCGACGCATGCCTGCGCCACGTTTTTCTTTCGGCTGACGCTTAATACATGCACGGCGCGCTCGCGCGCCAGACCCATCAGCACAAAGAACTGCATCGCCCGGCACGAACCGGGACTGCCGTCGTATACGATCAGCACGTTTTCTCCTGACCCGGGATAAACCGGAGAGGCGATAATAAGCGGGCGCGACCGGTACTCCAGCAACAGATTGATGATTTCCTTGGCGTCATGATCCCAGTGCTCGGCGAAGTTGCCGTCGCGGCCTATCACGGCCAGATCGTTGCGATCGAGTTCGTGGCAAAGCACGGCATACTTGGGTCCGTGCAGCGCTTTAGCACGATAATCGACGCCGCTCAAACCGGATAAATCATTGTCAGCAGCGACACCCTGCGCGCCGTTGTCCGGCTGCGGAACACCTCGATGTTCGCGATAGCTCAGCACGTCGACAAACAGACGGTGCGGCGAAGCCGCCAGGTCTTCGTTTTGGGTCGGGGCATCGGGCTCGAATATTCTCAGCGCGGTCAGGTTACAGTTACCTTGCGCGGCAATATGGCCGGCCACCTTGCGGGCCACTTGCCCCGACGGCGTCGGTTCGACAAGTAACAGTACATTGCGTAACATTGCGCGTCCTCGGATCGCTTCCATGAATCGCTTTTATACGCGCGCTTTGTAAGCCTTTGATTTCGCTAATTCACCATAATGTAAAATTTAATTACAAATTACTCGTTTGTAATAAAACGTTACAAAAATCCGCGGCGGGTTCCCACGCTCTGGTATAGTTGCCCGCATGCCCAACGAGGAAACACAACTGCTGATCGTCGATGACGACGTCGAAATACGCGACCTGCTGGCGCATTATTTAACCAAGGAAAACTTTCGCGTCATCACGGCAAAAAACGGCGCGGCGGTCGACAGGATACTGTCGGAACAACGCATCCATCTGGTGGTGCTCGACCTGATGCTGCCCGGCGAGGACGGTCTGTCGATATGCCGCCGCATCCGTGCCCGCTCGGCCATACCTATTATTATTCTCACCGCCAAGGGCGACGAGATCGACCGTATCGTCGGCCTGGAAATGGGCGCCGACGACTACCTCGCCAAGCCGTTCAACCCGCGCGAATTGGTGGCCCGTATCCGCGCGGTGCTATGGCGCACCAACCATATTTACCCGGGACCCGGCCGCGAACTGCGCGAGGAAACATTGAGTTTCGACGGCTGGCGAATCAACGTCGGCAAACGCGAACTGGTCTCGCCGGACGGTGACAAGACCGAGCTCAGTTCGGGCGAATTCGACCTGCTGGTCGCGTTTGCGTCGAACGCCGGCCGAATTCTGTCGCGCGACCAACTGCTCGACCTGGTGCGCGGCCGCGCGCTGGAACTGTACGACCGCAGTATCGACGTACAGGTCAGCCGCCTGCGCCGCAAAATCGAGCCCGATCCGCAGAAGCCGGCGCTAATTAAAACCGTGCGCGGCGCGGGTTACCTTTTCACGCCGACCGTCGAGCGGACATGAGCTTGCTGCGTCCGGAAACGTTGCGGGGACAGACAATCCTCGTCGTCGGCATCAGCCTGCTGCTGTTCGATGTGCTCGGCCTGGTGTTGTATATCATCTTCAGCGCATCGACCGTGACCGTGGAACGCGAAGAACAGGTCGCCGACCGCATCGCCACCGTCACCCGCCTGATCGAACACGCGCGGCCCGTCGACCGTCCTTACCTGGCCCGTGAACTGAGCGGTTCGAAATTCCAGGTCAGCATCGGCCAACAACCCTGGGTCGCCGCCGCTGATGATAGCGGCGCCAAGATCGCCGGGTTGGTTTCGAAAACACTGGGACCGCTGCAGCATGTTGTCGCAGCCGATTATCGCGGCGAAGCTCATGCACCGGACAATAACCAAGCGTCGCGCGATGTGACGACACAACGGCTGACCGGCCTGTTTCGCATCCACGAAACCCTGCTGGTATCGGTTGATCTGCCCGGCGACAACCACTGGCTGAACTTCAAGGTGTCGGGGTCGGCCTGGGATCATATTTTTTCGTGGAGCGCCATTCCCTCGCTGACCCTGATGGCGCTGGCCGCCATGCTGTTCGCCGCCTGGGCGATCAACAAGCCGCTCAAATCCCTGCAACGTTTTGCCAGGGCCTCCGAGGACATGGGTCTTAACATACTGGCTGCGCAACCGATTGACGAAGACGGCCCGAAGGAAATCCGCGAAGCGGCGCGCGCGTTCAATCAAATGCAATCGCGGGTGCAACGCCTGCTGGAGGCCAGAAACGAGATGCTCGGCGCGCTCTCACATGACTTCCGCACGCCTCTGACACGATTAAGACTGCGGGTCGAAGCGATTCCCGACGATACGCAAAAGGAAAAAGCCGTCCGCGACCTCGACGACATGGAAGCCATGATCAGGCTCACCCTGGCTTTCGCCCGCGACGAAGCCGCCGGCATCAACCGCGAACCTCTCGACCTGGCCGCCGTCACCCGGGAAATCGTCAACAACCTCGACATCGCGCCCGGCAGAGTGACCGTCCGCACGGGCAATACCGTGCGCGCCCGCTGCCAGCCGGTCGGTATCCGCCGCGTGCTCGGCAACATCATCGACAACGCACTGTTCTATGCAAACAACGTGCAGATCACGCTCTACGAAGAAGACCAGAACGCCGTCATCGACATCGACGACGACGGCCCCGGCATCGATCCGCAACAACGCGATAAAGTCTTCACGCCTTTCTATCGTTTGGAGTCATCCCGCAACCGCGAAACCGGCGGCGCCGGGCTGGGACTGTCGATCGCGCAGACCATCGTGCATGCGCATGGGGGCGGGATTAAACTGCTGGATTCGCCGATGGGTGGGCTGAGGGTCAGGGTGGTGTTACCGCGGGGATGATAGTACCGGGGCCTTGGGCCCGATAAGCACAAAAAAGGAGCCCCGAGAAGAAAGAAAAGACAAAGAAAAAGAAGAAAGAGAGTGCCGGTTTCTTCTCTCACCCGCCCCCATACCCCTTGGGACTCCTTATTTTACCCTTCACTATTTTTTCTTTGAGGATGCCTACCCTCACCCGCTATGGCAGTCATCCTGCATTGACTTGCATAACGATTAAGGCGCTTCAACTTATAAAGTAACAGACCCGACAGCAGCCGTTCGCCAATTTTCTGCAAGGGGACTGCAAAAATGGCCGAAGCAGCGGTTAGGCAACTATGCAGCCCCTCCACAATAACGCCTTCGCGTTCTGCGTATCCATTTTTGGAAACATGAGTCATGGGAGCAACAACGGCGATTGCTTTGCAGACTTGCGATTTAAATGCATATAACCGATCCCGTCAGGACGAGATCGGTTGAACTGACGATAAATAAAATTTTGAATTAGGTTCTGGTAATCTTGACCATATCCTGGTCATACGGATGTATATACGATTAACTGTTACAATGACGCGCCAAGGCTTAAATAGGTTGGTGTCGCAGTGTGACGACCTGTAACGACTTTAAGATGATTTAAGCCCCTTACACGCTGTTTATGAAACAGCGACGCTAGCTTCCGGGAGGGGGATGGCAGTGATCAAAAAAAACGGCAGATCTCATCTTGCCGAAGAGGACGCGCTCAATCATGAGCGTACCCCTCATTTCCCTGAAACGATCTGGAAAACATCCCAGGTCAAAGCCCTGCTCAATCTGTCCAGCGCACCCAAGCGTCTGCTCAAACATGAACCGTGGGTGTCCTGGCTCAGGCGTCGGGGAGGCACCGAGTCCGTCTATCAATATATGCGCACCGCTGACCTGACACCCGCCGAGCGCAAGCTGCTCGACGTGTTGCTCAAGCATCCGCACAGCTCCGCTGCTGTTTACGCCGGCACGCTCAATATCAGCGAGCGAACCTATTACTATCGACTGCAAGATTTACTGGCTACAGTGACCCAGCATTTGAACGCGATGCCGGAAGCGCGGATACCGTATCCCGATCCCGCCGAAGAGATAAAACCACCGCCCTTGCCCGCGCCGCTGACCTCATATATCGGCGCTGAGGGCGCGGTGAACGAGGTATCGAACCTGCTTCACCACCCCGACATCCGCCTGATCACCGTTACCGGCCCGGGCGGCATCGGCAAAACCAGCCTGACGCTGCATACCGCGCACAAGATGCGCCTGCATTTCGCCGACGGCGTCCACCTGGTCGATCTCACCTCCACCAACGATGCTTCGCTGATACCGGAAAAGATTTTCAAGTCGCTCAGTCTCAACGATAAACACCAACAGGATCCGCTGCAGAGCCTCAAAGCCTATTTGCATACGAGACACATGCTGCTGTTGCTGGACAACTTCGAGCATTTACTGCCGGCCGCGCCGCTCATCACCGAACTGCTGCACGCAGCGTCGCAACTGAAAATCGTGGTAACCAGCCGGGAGATCCTGCGCCTTTACGGCGAGCACATCTTTATCGTCCCACCCCTGGCGCTGCCGGAACTCAGAGAACCCTTCATCCCCGAGCGCATCATGGATTACGCCGCCGTCCGCTTGTTCGTCGAACGGGCGCTGGCGGTCAATCCGGCTTTCCAATTGACGCCCCGCAACGCCGAAGCGCTCGCGCGCCTGTGTCATCGCCTCGACGGTATCCCGCTCGCAATCGAACTGGCGGCCGCCCGTTGCAAGTTGTTGAGCCCCGAACAGATTCTGGCGGAACCGCTGCTGTTCCCGGACCGCCACGAAGACGAAGCCACGGCGGGCACCCAAAAGACATTGTCGAATATCATCGAATGGAACTACCGCCTGCTGAACGAGGACGAGCAGCGGCTGTTCCGGAAACTTGCGGTATTCGCGCCCGGCTGGACCCTGGAAGCGGCGG
This sequence comes from Gammaproteobacteria bacterium, assembly GCA_036381555.1. Taxonomy (GTDB): domain Bacteria; phylum Pseudomonadota; class Gammaproteobacteria; order HTCC5015; family HTCC5015; genus DASVCP01. The sequence goes on along the minus strand of DASVCP010000539.1, from coordinate 9,497 downwards.
CGGAAATCTGCCGTGTTCCCAATCCGGCGACGCTCGGCTCACTGCTGGACAAAAACCTGATTCAACCCCTGCAATCGGACGATACGCCCGCGTTCCGCATGCTGGAAATCATGCGCGCTTATGCGCTGACCCGGTTTCCCGACGATTCGGAGCCCGAAGATATCCGCCGCCGGCACGCGCAATACTACCTGGCTCTGGCCGAACGCACGATCATGGAATTCACCGGACCGTCGCAACTGGCCTGCATCAGGAAATTGAAATCCGCCCACCCCAATCTGCAAACAGCGCTGCAATGGACGATCAAACACGGTGAGCTTGAAATGGGCCTGAGTTTTTGCGCGGCCCTGTGGCGGTTCTGGAAAGTCAACGGCTATTTCGCCGAAGCGAAACTTTATATGGAAACGACACTGGCCCAGACGGCGCAAGTAAACATTCCGCAACGGGCAAGCGCACTGTTCGGCTTCGGCCTGTTTTTATATGAATGGGGCGACTTCAATCGAGCGAAATCGTGTTTTGAAGAAGGCCTCCGTCTCGCGCGCGAACTGGACGACAATGTTCATATCGCATTCCTGTTGCACGGCGCCGCTGAGATCGCCCTGCATGAAGGAGATCTTGACCGGGCCGTCGTGCTCGCCGAAGACAGCGTCAGGCGCTTCGAACAACTGGACAATCCCATCGAGCTGGGTTTTTCGCTGACTTATCTCGCCCGCGCCGCCGCCCATCGTGGCGAACTCACGCAGGCCAAAACCCTGTTCGAGCGAGTCCACGCACTCTTCCAGACCAACGGTTTTATTCTGGGACTGGCGAACATCAACATCCCACTCTCCCTGATCCTGACCCATACCGGCAAAACGGACAGAGCCATACAACTCGCCAACGAAGGACTCGATTTCTGCGAGCAACTCAACCATACGACGTACATTATCGGCCTGACGGCGTGCCTCGGGCTGGCGATGCTCAAACAAAACGACATCGACGCCGCTAAAACCGCATACGCGCACGGCCTGAGCGTCGCCCGTAAAACCGGCGATACGTTGCACGTGACCGATTGCCTGGAAGGCGCGGCCTACCTGGCCGGGCGACAACACCGCCGGGAAGCCGCCGTGCGTCTATACGCGGCCGCGCAGCATCTCAACGTGACCATGAACACACCGTTCTTCGAATTCTCACGCACAATCCACTGGGCTATGCTGACCGGCTTGCGGGAAAAGCTGGGGGAAACATTATTTAAGGAAATCCACAAGGAAGGCGCCGCGATGGATCTGGAACAGGCTATCTGTTACGGGCTTGCGGAGATGGGAATGTTTCAAAAGCATTAATCGCGCGATGAGAACTCGGAAGGAAGGCACGTGATGACGAAAAGATTATTACCCAGCATTTTCATTTTGGCGCTCCTCGCCTCTTGTGCGGCGGGCAACGAAACCAACCCGCAAAAAACCGCGGGGCCGGTCGCGCATTTCGCGTGGTTCGAGTATTCCGGTGACGACGAAGTTTTCAAAAAGCCCCTGGCGGCCGATGAATACCGGAACCCCGTTCTTGCCGGTTACCATCCGGACCCCAGCATCGTGCGCGTCGATAAAGACTATTACCTGGTCAATTCGACCTTCGGTTTCTTTCCCGGGATTCCGGTATTCCACAGTCGCGACCTGGTGAACTGGACGCAGATAGGCAATGCGATCCACCGGCCCGGGCAGCTGTCGTTTGACGGCATTCATTTGGGTCAGAACGGGGTTTATGCGCCGGCGATCGAGTACCGTGACAGAATTTTTTACGTCATCAATACCTGCGTTGGCTGCGGCGGCAACTTTGTCGTGACCGCGAAAAACCCCGCCGGTCCCTGGTCGGACCCGATCTGGATACCGCATCTGGGCGGCATCGACCCCTCCATCTTTTTTGACGACGACGGCAAGACCTATGTGGTGCATCACAAAGACCCGAAGGAAAAACGGTATCCGGCGCACACGGCGCTTTGGGTCATGCAAGTAGACCCTGAAACCTTCGAGCCTCTCTCGGAGGATGTCATGCTGGTTGACGGGGGTGAAGAAGCGCCGTGGAATACGGACTACATCGAAGGGCCTCACATCTACAAGGTCGACGGCATTTATTATTTGTCGGCGCCCGGCGGCGGTACCGGCTACTATCACCGGCAACTGCTTTACAAATCCGACAATATCTTCGGCCCGTACGTTGCGAATCCGGATAACCCGGTGCTGACCCAATTCGGCCTGACGGACGATCGCGAACATCCGGTCACGGCCACCGGTCATGCCGATATGTTTCAGGACACCAACGGCGATTGGTGGGCCTTATTCCTGGGGACACGCGTTTATGACCTGGACAAGCCGCCCCAGGACCCGGGCAATTTCCACACCGGCCGCGAAACCTTCATGTTGCCCGTGACATGGAAAAACGGATGGCCGGTTATCCTCGAGAAAGGCAAAGCCGTTCCCTACGCGGTGAAGAAACCAAACCTGCCCGCCGCCGAACCGGCCAGGCGCGCCATGACCGGAAACTTTGAAACACGCGAAGAATTCACCGAAGCGGAACTCGGCCCTCACTGGCTGTTTATCCGCACGCCGCGTTCGCCATGGTGGAAGACCGGCGACGGCAAACTGATCATCGAAGCCCGGCCGGAGCGTATCGGCGATAAGAAACAGCCCTCTTTCGTCGGCCGCCGCCTGGCCCACATGACGGCGACGTTCGGAACAAAAATGCAATTTGCACCCCGGTCACCGGACGATGAAGCCGGGCTGCTGGCGATCCAGAACAGCGAGCATTACTACGCGTTCGGTCTCGGCAAAAATCCGTCCGGCGAGACGGTTGTTCGCGTTCGCAAGCGGGCGGGTAAAGCCTATTCCGCCGGGGGCGAAACGATTGCCGAAACGAAAGTCGATCTCAAACCGGGAGCACCGCTCTACCTTAGAATAAGCATTGACAAAGCCGAACTCGATTTTGCTTACAGCCTTGACGGAAAATACCACACGCTTTTGGTCGATAACGCCGACTCCCGGGTTCTGTCAACAGCCATGGCCGGCGGGTTCACCGGCGCGGTTATCGGCATGTATGTCGAAGGCACAAAAAAAGCCCGCCAAGCAACCATTTACCCATTTCTCAATCGGACGAGAATGGACCGATTTCCTCGAAGTAAACAGACCAATTATGTATTTCGCTTTTCTTCACACCCCAATCGCGAATAAACAAATTGGGCGATTTTAGGTCTCTGAAGTCGCAGCGCAATATGCTTTTGTCCGTATACATTCCATACCCCATGAACACGAGCTCATCTCCACTGCGGAACCCGGTACCCCAGCCATTGGACGCAATGATATCCATCTTCACGCGATATATGTAACCAACGCGAAACGGAGTTTCCGACCCGGAGGCGCCGGCAGATTGCGAAGTTTCGGACGTAATCCCGATATGTTTCTTAAGCACGCTTACAATATCCGAATAGCCTTTCGATTCGGCGTAAAAAAGCGTGTCTTTGCCCGAAGAATCCATTTGTTTCGGATCCGCCCCTGCAGACAGCAGCAGTTGAACAATCGAGAAATTGTTGTTTAACGCTGCGATGGTAAGCGCAGCTTTCCCGCCATATCCGGCCTCGTTGACATTCGCGCCGAATTGAATAAGTTGCTTGATGATATCCCGATTGTCACGTGCAACAGCGGCAATCAGCGGCGTGGTGCCGCCTCTGATACCCGGATAAGTGCTTACCGAATAACCGATGGATCGCAATGCTTCAATGATGGGATGCGGTCGCGGGAACCTTGGAACTTCATACAGCGTATCGCCGGCTTCCGAATGAAGCTCCCGTGCTTCCGTGAAATACAGATCAGCTTTGCCGGGGTTGCGCTCCGTGATCAGCGCCTCCGCCCATTTCAGGTAGAGACTCAGCGCCAGGCTCTTACGCGCAGCGCCAAAATTCATGATAGATAAGGCGCGGCGCGCCCAATGCACCGCATCGTCCACCTCCAGCATCTCTACGCGGAGAACATTGGAAAGGTTCACGGCCAGCCACGGGTTGTCCGGTGCAAGTTCCGTTGCGCGAAGATAGGCCTGCTTCGCCGCTTCACGCTTTCTCTGTTCCAGATACAGCTTGGCCAATTTCTCCAAAGCCGTCGTCCGAACCTGCGGAGGAAAATGAGTTGCATCGGCCACCTTGACAAACTTAAGCTCCGCCGACGGCACGTCCCCTTGCACATAGAGCATTTCGCCGATATTGAAATCCAGCCATGGGCTGGTAGCGGCAAGTCTTTTTGCCTGATCAAACGCCTCACTTGCGTCCCGAAAGCGCTGCTGATGCGTATAAACATAACCGAGCAGCACGTAGCCATTCCCGAATTTGGGGTCGATTTCGAGGCTCTTCCGCAACAGCGCTTCCGCCCGCTCAAGCGCCTCAGCGCCAAGTCCTGCAGACTTCATCTCGTAGCGCGCCTGTTCCAGATAGGCTTCCGGAATGTTCGGATCAAGCGCTACCGCACGAGTCAGCATGGAATGAGCCTCACTCAACTGCGCCCTTTGTCCCGTGAAGTCGTCCAGCAGGGCCGACGCCCGCGAGACCAGCGTCTGCGCGTCCTCGGATTGCGCTGCAGCGGCAGGATACAAGACAAAAGCGAAGATGGCGGCAGTGCCGATCAACGAGAATAGCTTCACTATGGATTTAAATTTTATCTTATTTATCATTTGTAATGCCCTCGTAATATAAATGTGTTTTAATTTGTGTGTGATTTCAATTTAGCTTTTCAAATTTCGGCCCACGCTAATTTTCGGGGGAAGATCACCCCCCGACGCACTATTATCCCTTCAATTCAACCATAACAATAAAACCCACGGCTACCGCCGATATAATTATCAGACCGACTAATTTAAAGTGTCCATGCTAATGGGTAGCTTTAGTCCCTTAAATACATAAACCAAAAGATAACATTTGATATTGGAATAAAAAACAGGAAAGCAAAAAACCACAAGATCATAAATTTTACTTTCTTTTTGACACCAATATACATAAGCGACCCCGACACCATTAAACTCGAAACCACTACAGCGTAGAGTTCAAAAGTTGTCGAAAAAGTCGTAGTTAATGCAAACAGAAGGAATACGACTATAGGAACCAAAGTTAAAAGGCCTAGGGTTTTTGATTTACTATTCATTGCAACAATTTATCCTTTCTTCTCGAATTATATTTGGAGTGCCTTTAATCTCATGTATACCAACAGTTGGACCGGCTCCAAAAAATTTACCATCCGCACTCCCCACTATTATATCTCCACCTCCAAAAAGGAAACTATTAAAGTTCAATGAAAAAGAACCTATCAGAGATACTGCCGAAGGAGTCGATGCGGGATCTGACAATGTGACGTTCCCTTTAAAAAATGGAGTAAAGTTAAGGATATTAGAGTCAACATTGGCGATATCGATCAAAACTTTGATTTTTTGATTATTTATGCATTCAGACTCAAGTTTTAATTTATAATCTGAAATTATAGGAATAGGGATAGGGATATCACCAATCTTAATTTTTTTCCCAATACTTCCGAAGTGTAATTGTCCTTTCCATTCAACGAGGCCATGTGGATCAATAAAGTTAATTGGATTACTGCTAACATAGCTATATGTGTTTGGTCCAGCCTCCAACCCAATCGGATCACTCGTAATGTATCTTCCCGTTACCGGATCATAATACCGGTTCCAGTTGTAGTGCAGCCCCGTTTCTTGATCGAAGTACTGGCCGGGAAGTACTCGCTCCGACGCGCATTCGTCGTTAGCCGCCGGTTTTTCCCAGAGGCAACAATCACTTAGCGCGGCATTTCCTTGATACAAGACGTCATTTCCTGTTTTTTGGCCCAGAGGCACTTTTTCGCTTAACTGGCGAGGTTTGTCAAGGAGAAGGTTTTTTCTGAGCGGCTAAGGGAAGAAGCATTATCTTTCTACTAGCAAAAACTTCAATCTTCCATTTTCACAATCAAGGACAGCTTGATCCAAAAGGGGCATGTATTCTCCCGGGCCATCTATAAGAAATTCAATATTATCTATTTCGTGTACAAATGAACGCATTCCAGGAGGAATCTTTTCAGCCTCAATAAATCCTATTATCCATCCCCCATATCCACTTTCATGATTAATAGACCAAACAACAGTTGGGACTGCGTTGTACTCCAAATCATCAATATAAGCCTCTAATTGCCTTTTTCCTGCATGCGTTATCGAAAACATATCATGTCGACATTATGTTGACATTAATCACTAGCAGCCCTCTCTTTTAAAACAATAACCCCTTCAACGATATCAAGAAGTTTTTTATCAAGCTCACCGAACATAAAATCCTGATACGTATAGAAGGGGACACCAGAAGCTTCAAATATCCAACCATCAATAACTTTAGCCTTTTCGTAAAAGCCTATGCTCCAGTGTTGATCTTCTTCATGTTCCCATTTTCCCCAAATTAATCCCGCAACTGGCGATTCAAGGCCACATTTACTCATGCGGTCAAGTATCAGATTTTTGGCTTCTTTAGAAAGCACCAAATCAATATCTAGATGCTGTATTGCCATAACATTCGTTAAAAGGAGCTTTCTGGAAGTGTGCTAGCACAAAGAAACGCTGGATTTTCGGTTTTAATCCCAACGTAGCTTGTATAGATCTTCGTACCTTTTTTAGGACATTTATACTGACATTGGAGCCAAAATCCATAACCGTCATTCGCTGGTACGATTCCGGCTTTTCCAGTAAAAGTGCAATCTCCATCTCGTTTTGGTGGTGGGCAACTCTCCTTTGTCTCAGTCTCTGGAGTTGGTTTAGTTGGAAAAGGAATAACATTATCGTTATCCATGGCATCATTTACCATCTCAACCCATGCCTGATTTTCTTTGCTGCCCGGTATTGCAACGGGCGGTATAAAAATCGGCAATGGAGTTACACCAGGCGTAGGCAGAGTCGTAGCCTCCAAACCAGAAGGGTCTACGTATCGCGTTGGCATTCCTCCAACATAAACATAAGTGTTTAGCCCACCACGCAACCCAATCGGGTCGGAAGTGATGTATCTTCCACACTCAGAGCAATAGTATCTGTGATGGTTATAGTTGAATCCTGTCTCGGCATCAAAATACTGGCCCGCAAGTACTCGCTCCGACGCGCATTCATCATTAGCCGCCGGTTTTTCCCTGAGGCAACAATCACTTAGCGCGAGATTTCCTTGATGCAAGGCGTCATTTCCTGTTTTTTGGCCCAGAGGCACTTTTTCGCTTAACTGGCCGGGTTTGTCAAAGCCTGGGTTATGCCGCTTCGCGGCTAACCCAGGCTACTTGCTGGCATTGGTCGTTTCGTCAAACAGGGCCACTAACTAGCCATTTAAGGTACAAGTCAATCCTGTCCTGATTTTCCTTTCTTGCCTAGTTTCAAAAGGATAAGAAACGCAACGATACACACGATAAAAATTGCGTCCAGCCATATTGGAGTGAAAGCAAAAAAGATCTTCGCAAGAATTATTACAATGAATAAAACTGCCAATATAATTTCATACGCTCTTTTCATTTAGCTTTATCTCACTGTTTACACTCGCAATGCTCTAGTATTGCTACAATTCCTACTACCGCACCTGCTGCTATTGTTACGGGGTTATTTGCTATGGCGGCTACACGTCCAGCAACATTAGCTGCACCTGTGTAACCCATTGATGATAGTGCTCCAGGTGCTCTTTCTACCGCAATAGTACTTCCAACAAATGTGGTCGCCTTAAACCCAACCCCGAATGTTAACAAACACTTCAGACTATATGTCTTCGTTGTACTGTGGTATGGGCCGGAAAATCCAGCCGCTCTCAATCCCATTGCACATTCAGGCCCTTGCCCGTCACACACACCTCTTGTAGTGACCGTAATAGGATTTGGGCATTTCTCCTCTTCTTCGCATTCAGGAGGATTGCGCTCGGGTCCTGTATCATCCGGTATACTGGGATCAGGAGATATAAATACTAGGCCGGAAGGATCAGTAAATTTAAGTGGGTTTGCTTTAGCGTACAAATAGGTATTCAAACCTCCGCCTAGCCCAATTGGATCACTCGTAATGTATCTTCCCGTTACCGGATCATAATGCCTGCGCCAGTTGTATAATAATCAATATTTATTACTCTGATCAGTTTTCCACTTCTGGTTTATCATTAGGATCGAGTGAAAATACTTTTATGATTTTTGCTTTTGGCAGATCCTCTCTTGAAGAGTTACGTTCATCATACCAAACCCAAACGGTCTGCCCAGAAAGCAATTCATCTGCTCTTACGAAACCTCCAAATGCAGTGAAATATTCTGTATCACCTGTTATATCAACCTTGATTTTATCTGCCGTCCCCTTTTTTGCGATCACCAGCGTAGATGGGGTGACTTCTATTAGCTCCCCTTCAACATCTGCAGGAGCAGCATCAGCATTACCTCCGTCAGCGACGGGAAGCTTATCGTCAGAAGAAGCTGAACAGCTTAAAGTTGATACAGCAAACAATAAAACTAGACCTATAAATACAAATAACTTTTTCATAGTCATCACTTCCTAATGTAAGGGATCGGAACGCCAGGATATTTTTCCTTAAAATCATCAATAGCTTCCCCGAGACGCTCTACATCTTCATTCTGCCCACGAGTACAGCCCAATGTTTTACACCAACCCTGTTTATCAGCATATGGATCATCCAAACAACTTCCGCCTCCATGTATATCACGCCCACGAGGATCTCCTGTATCTATATACGCGCCATCAGGGCCATAAGCCGGACTCTTCGTCCCCGCCGGAATCCAATTGATGTCTGATGTCGTATACGGACCATCCGCACCAGGCAATGCATTATTCGTAACATCAACTCTTGTGGGAATCGTTACAATTTCTGCATTGTAAGGAACCGGGTTAAACGTTGTTGTACCGTTTGCAATATTAGTCTCAACATAGGCCAACCCTAACGGATCAATGCGGCTTATCGGATTACCGCCAACATAAGCGTAAGCATTGACTCCACCCAATAACCCGATAGGGTCACTAGTGATGTATCTACCAGTTTCAGGCGAGTAGTATCTAAACCAGTTGTAATGCAGCCCTGTCTCCGCATCAAAATACTGGCCCGCAAATCGCAGATTGTTGCTCGCCTGTCCCGTCGTAATATTCGCCATTCCAAACGGAGTATAGTCCGCCCGCCAGGCAATTTGCTGGTTTTGGTCAGTTAATGCCTTGGGCGTACCCAGGTGGTCGGTGTGGTAATAGTAGGTTTCGGTCTCGGCCGGCAGCAACATGTCGTAACTGTCGGCCTGCAGCTGGCCTTCGCGGGTCTGCAGCCAGCCGAAGCCGATGCTGGGGTTCATGAGGAAGCCGCCATCGATGGTCAGATCGCCGTCTTCGATGGTGTAGGTGATCGACTGGAAGAAGCCCAGGTCCTGGACGGTCCAGTCGCTGGCCGCCACGATGTAAGTCTCGGTCGGGTAGCCTTGTTCGGCGATTTCGAGTGTCCTTGTGGCGAGGTC
>DASVCP010000538.1:0-8178 GCA_036381555.1 Gammaproteobacteria bacterium | reverse complement strand
ACGTCTTTGACTTTTGCCGTCATTAAATGCGTGTGCTCGAAGAACTGCTCGGTGCCGAGCGTAGTGAAATTGTTTTCGGTGAGTTGCTTCAATACTTTGTACGGAACCGTGATTGTGTGCACGCCGATATTGATGGCGTTACGCACATGTTCGGCATGCCTTACCGATGAAAACATGATCTTGCCGTCGTAGCCGTAGCGGTCAACGGCGTCTACGCACTGTTCGACCAGTGCCAGCGCGTCGTGGCCCTGATCCTGCAGGCGGCCGACCAGTGGGCAGACGTAGGTCGCGCCGGCTTCCAGCGCCATGTAAGCCTGTTGCAGGGTGTAGACCAGATGCACGTTGACCATCAGGCCTTCGTCGACCAGCCGTTTGCAGACTTTCACGCCTTCATACGAAACCGGGATTTTGAAGACGGTTTTTTTCGGATTCACGCCGATGTCGATCAGGCGGTGCGCCTCTGCATGAATATCGTTGGCGGTGCGTCCCAGCGCTTCGACCTGCAGAACCGGCACCATGTCGCCGAGTTGCAGGATCATGGCGTCGATATCCGTTACGCCGTGACGGTGCATAAACGTCGGTGTGGTGGTGAGCCCGGTCAGGAAACCGAGTTCGAAAGCCGAGCGGATTTCATCAAGATCAACAGAGTCCAAATATAATTCCATCGTTTACACCGTGCGGTAGCTGACTTCCAGGTTATGGATGTCGATAAGGGGTTTGAGAAATTCTTCCAGGTCATAAACACACAGCTGACTGGCGGCGTCGCAAAGCGCACGCGCCGGTTCGGGGTGCGTTTCGATAAAAACACCGTCGACGCCGCTGGCGACACCGGCTCTGCCGAGCACCGGCAGATACTGGCGGGCGCCGCCGCGCGGATCCTTGCTGGGAATGCCGTATTTGCGGATCGAATGGGTAATATCGAAAACCACCGGATAGCCGGTTTCGTTCATATGGTAGAACGCCCTCGGGTCCACCACCAGATCGTTATAACCGAAGGTGTAGCCGCGTTCGGTGAGGATGATTTTATTGTTGCCGCTTTCCTTCACTTTTTCGGCGGGTTTGGCCATGTTTTCCGGCGCCAGGAACTGGCCGTGCTTTAGGTTGACGACCTTGCCGGTTTTGGCGGCTTCCACCACCAGTGTGGTTTGCATGCACAGGTAGGCTGGGATTTGCAGCACGTCGAGCACTTCGGCCGCCGGGTTCACCTGCTCCGGGTAGTGCACGTCGGACAGCAGCGGAAAGCCGAACTCCGCCTTGATTTCACCGAGCATTTTCAGTCCTTCGTCGAGGCCGGGCCCCTGGAAGTTGTCGACTGCGCTACGGTTGTCTTTTTGAAATGAGGATTTGAAAATGATGGGTATGTTCAGTTTCTCCGAAACCCGGGCCAGGGTTTCGGCCGTTTGGAACATGGTGTTTTTGTCTTCGATGACGCAGGGGCCGGAGATCAAAAACAATTCGTCGGCGCCGCAGCGTATGTTGCCGACCTCGACTATCGTCTTGTCAACCATGATGTTTGTTACCGTTGTGTAAGTAAGGTTATTCCAAGGGCCTGTTAACGCACTCGTGCGTTAACAGAGACCCTAAGTCCATAAAAACCGGGCAAGGTTCAAAAAGCGCCGATTGTAGCACGCTCCGCCGTTCCGGGCTCCAGGCCGCTTCATAAAGCGGTCATTTTTTGCTTCTAAAAACCCCTGCTAATCAATAGCTTATAAAAAAACGGCGAAGAATCCGCGAAACCGGTCGAATTAAACGAACGTTTGAATTATGGGCAGGTCCCAGCGTCTATGGCCGACACCAAAGACCGGATTCTGGATGCCGCGGAAGCGTTGTTCGCCGACCGGGGACTGTCCGAAACTTCCATGCGGGCGATCACCCGCGCGGCCGCCGTCAATCTGGCGGCGGTGAACTATCACTTTGGCTCCAAAGACGCCCTGATTCAGGCCGTGTTCGCCAGACGCGCCGAAGCCTTGAACAGCCGGCGGCTGGAGGCGTTGGCCGGCAGCAGGGCGTGCGGCGGGTTGGATCTGGAGGCGGTGCTGGATGCCTATATCCGGCCAGCGCTGGAAATGGCGCGGGATGAGAAAGCCGCCCGCTATATTCGCTTGTTGGGGCGCGCTTACACCGACCCCAACAGCCGGGCCGGCCAGTTTCTGCCGCGTCAATACGACGCCGCGCTGGAGGCGTTCAAACCCGAGTTCAGTCGTCAGCTGCCGCAGATCGATAAAACCGAATTGTATTGGCGATTGCATTTTTTGATCGGTAGTCTGGTTTATTGCATGGCGGGATTGGATATGATGCGTTTAAGCTCATCATGTTACTTGTGCGATCCCGCCGACACTGAAGGAATGATCCGGCGGCTGGTCGCATTTGTCGCAGCCGGTATGCGGGCAGAGGCCGCTTCGGCGGCTCAACCACCGACGCAACCCGCCGTTACAGGATAAGCGAGACAGGAGAAAAAACCATGCAGATAATTGTGCTTCTACTGGCTGTAACCGCCCTGGTTATCGCCGTCGGTGTCTGGAAAATGCGGTTATGGCAGTTCAACGGTCTGGTGGTTTTGGGTTTGTCGGGATTGGCGGGATTGGGTTTCTTATCCATGACGCTGGCGGGCGCGCTTCTGGTGTTGTTTGTCGCGGTGATGCTGCCGCTCAGTATTCCGCAACTGCGGAAACCGTTGCTGACCCGGCGGTTGTTTGACTGGTTCGCCAAGGTGCTGCCGCCTGTTTCCGATACCGAGAAGGTGGCGATCGAGGCGGGTACCGTCTGGTGGGACCGGGACCTGTTTTCCGGCGATCCCGACTGGAAAAAACTGCTTTCCTTTCCCAAACCCGCATTGAGTCCCGAAGAGCAGGCATTTATCGACGGCCCGACGGAAGCGCTTTGCCGCATGCTGGATGACTGGCAAATCACCGGCGAGTTGCACGATCTGCCGCCGGAGGCCTGGGAGTTTATCAAGCAGAACAAGTTCTTTGGCATGATCGTGCCGAAAGAGTACGGCGGTCTGGGGTTTTCGGCGCTGGCCAATTCTGCGGTGGTCATGAAGATCGCCAGCCGCAGCACCACCGCCGCCGTTACCGTAATGGTGCCCAACTCGCTGGGGCCGGCGGAATTGTTGGTGCATTACGGTACCCAGGAACAACGTGATTATTATCTGCCCCGGCTGGCCACCGGTGAGGAAATTCCCTGTTTTGCCCTGACGGCGCCGACCGCCGGCTCCGACGCCGGCGCGATTCCGGATACAGGCATTGTTTGCCGGGGCATGCACGAAGGCAAGGAAGTGCTGGGGCTGCGAGTCAGTTGGAGCAAGCGTTATATCACGCTGGGGCCTGTCGCTACCGTATTGGGGCTGGCGTTCAAGGCCTACGACCCCGACCATCTGCTGGGCGAGCAGGAAGAGCTGGGTATTACCTGTGCGCTGATTCCCGTAACCACGCCGGGCGTAAATATCGGGCGGCGGCACCTGCCGCTGAATGTCCCTTTCATGAACGGGCCGAACAGCGGCAAGGATGTGTTTATTCCGATGGAGTGGGTGATCGGCAAGGAAAAGGGCCTGGGCGACGGCTGGCGGATGCTGATGGGCAGCCTGGCGGCGGGTCGGGCCATTTCATTACCGGCGCTCGGCGCCGCTTCGGGCAAAGCCTGCAGTCGCTTTGCCGGTGCGTACGCCCGCATCCGCCGGCAGTTCAAACTGCCTATCGGCAAGTTTGAAGGCGTGGAAGAGGCCTTGGCCCGCATCGGCGGCCTGACTTACATGATGGAAGCCGGCCGGGTTATGACGGCCGGCGCCATCGACATGGGCGAAAAACCCACCGTATTGTCGGCCATATTGAAATACCACAATACCGAAGCCATGCGCACGGTGGTGAACGATGCCATGGACGTGCTGGGCGGCAAAGGGATATGCCTTGGACCGAAAAATTTCATGGGGCGGGCCTACCAGGCGATACCGATCAGCATCACGGTGGAAGGCGCCAATATTCTCACACGCAGCCTGATCATTTTCGGCCAGGGTGCGTTTCGCTGCCATCCTTATGTGCTCGCCGAAATCGACGCCGTTGCCGACAGTGACAGGCAGCGCGGACTGGCGGCGTTCGATAAAGCCTTCATGGGCCACGTGGGTTATAGCATTCGCAATTTTATTCGTGCCGCTTTACTTGGTCTGACCGGTGCGCGTTTTGTACGGGCGCCGGTAAACGGGCCGACGGCAAACTACTACCGCCAGCTTTCTCGGTTGAGCGCGGTGTTCACAGCGCTTAGCGATATCAGTATGCTGCTGCTGGGAGGCGAGTTGAAGCGCAAGGAAAAACTTTCCGGCAGATTGGCCGACTGCCTGAGTTACCTTTATTATGCGTCCGCCGTTTTAAAACAGTTCGAAGACAGCGGCCGTCCGGACAGCGATTTGCCGTTGGTGCACTGGTCGATGCGGCATTGTCTGCACCGCATACAGCAGGCCGCGCTCGGGTTGCTGCAGAACTATCCGGTCGGCTGGCTGGCCGGGTTGTTAAAGTTGAAGTTCTTTCCCTGGGGCGCGAGCTATGTACCGCCTTCGGACAGGCTCGGTCATGAAGTCAGCCGGTTGTTGCTCGATATCAACGAAAGCCGGGACCGTTTGACCGCAGGTATCTACGTCAACGACAACCCCGACGACGTGACCGGTAGTCTGGAATACGCATTGAAGCTGGTGTTGGAAGCGGCGCCGGCTGAAAGCAGGCTGTATAAAGCCACGCGATTCGTGTATGAATCGGAAGACGATGAGCCCGGTTTACAGCAGGCCGTGCGCGACGGACTCGTGACCGAAGAGGAATCCGGCTTGATTCGTCGGGCGGTACTGGCTTCGATGAATGTGATTCATGTGGATGATTTTTCGGCTGACGATGTCGCAGAGGCAGGTATAAAATCGGCAAACTCTGGTAAAGCGTCTCGCGCCGCTTGAGGCTTTTCTTTAAAGAAATCTGGAGGGGTTTCTTAAAACTTGGGATGTAAGGGCTTTGTTCAAGTCCGCACAGCCGAACACGCCGCTCTTTACGAGCATGTCCTGAACAGTATCCCGGAATCCGTAATCTGGCAAAATACGCCGATGACAAACAGGTTTTACATAATAGACGGCAATGCCGGGTTTCGCTCGATTTTAAAGGGCATGCTGCAGGACGAGTGGAAAGACGCCGTCGTCGAAGAATTCGATCCACCCAGCCAGGGCTGGCCGGGAGAGGATGTCGACTGGTCTTCGTACGACCTGCTGTTCATTGAACAGGATTTGAAAGGCGACAGCGGTCTCGAATGGTTTGTCGTGCTGAGCGGTCAGGCCAAGCTGCCGCCAACCATCATACTTTCGGCCAGGCCCGATCCCGAAGTGGCGGTGAAAGCCATAAAGGCCGGAGTGGAAAATTATTTGCCCAAAAAAACGCTCGACCGGCAGAAGCTGAAGGAGGCGGTGGAGGAAGTTCTCGGTCAGCTTCAAAGTACGCCGGCCTCTTCCTCCTCGCACCGCAAACAGACGCGTGAAACGGGATCGAGGGTGATTCATGTCGCCAAGAGCGGCGGCGCAAGGCATAAGTGGCCGAATATTTCCGGGCACGAGGTGCTGAAAAAAATCGGTCAGGGCGGCATGTCATTGATATATCTTGCACGGCGGGAGGCCGACGATAAACAAGTCGTCATTAAAACGCTGACGGTGGGGCTGGCGGAGAATGCCAAAAGCCTGTTGCGGTCGAATCAGGAGTTCAAACTGATCAGCCGGATTTCACATCCCGGCATCGTGCGCTTATACGAACACGGCAATCTCGGTGACGCGCTATACACAACAATGGAATATTTCCCCAAAGGCGACCTGAAACAGCGGTTGCGCAAGAGATTGACTCAACAGGAGGCGTTGAGTTATGTGCGCCAGATCGCCGAGGGACTGAACGCCATTCATGCCTGCGGCATCGTTCACCGCGACTTGAAACCGGGCAATATCATGTTTCGCGAAGACGGCAGCCTGGCGATAATCGATTTCGGAATATCAAAGGACATTCACGCGCAACTTGACTTGACCAGCCCCGGCCAGGTGATGGGGACGCCCAATTATATGGCGCCCGAGCAGGGCAAGAGTGTGGCGAAACCCGATCCGCGTGCCGATATTTACAGTCTTGGCGTGCTCCTGTTCGAGATGCTGACAGGTAAAAAACCGTATGCCGCGCCGACCGGAGCGGCGATTCTTTACAAGCATCAACACGATCCTATTCCGCAACTGCCCAATCAGTTTTTTGAAATGCAGATATTGATCGAAAAAATGATGGCCAAGTCGCCCCAGCAGCGGTTCCAGTCCGCCTATGACATTCTGCATTTTCTCGATAGCGAGTTTCCGTAAGACGGGAACTGGATTTAGAGCCGCAGTTTCAGTACATTGTCGGCAAGTTTCAGGGATGTCAGAGTTCTCATGTCCAACCGCCTATTGTTGATTGACAACAGCACGAAGTTTCGGAATGCGGTCGTTCGTATACTGGCCCATGATTTGCCCAATGTGGCGGTTTACGAACACGATCCGGATAAAAACGGTCTGCCGACCCGCAATTTCAACTGGCTCACTTACGATCTGCTCATGATCGATTACAAGATTTGCAAGGCGCATTCGCTGGATTGGATACACGAACTGAAGCAGCAGCACGATTTCCCGGCGGTAGTGATGTTTATCGGCTCCCATCCCGAGGCGGAGGATGAAGCGAGGGCGATAGGCGCGGATGCCTGCATAAACAAGCGGCATCTCACGCGCAGCGTGCTGGTTTCAGTTGCCGAGTTCGCCATCCGGTTCACGGAAAGCAAACGCAAACAGCACGAGTTGACCTTGCGCGACTCTTCCGGCCCGGAGATTCCCGGTTATACGATCGTGAACAAGCTCGCCGAAGGCGGCATGTCTTCCATATACCTCGCCCGGCGTCAGACGGACGATGAGTTGACGGTTTTGAAAATCCTTTATTCGGAATCGGTCGAGGACGAAACGTTTGTCGACCGCTTTTTAAAGGAGTACGAACTGATCTCCCGGTTGAACGACCCGAATATCGTCAGAATCTACGCGCAAAGCTACACGGAAGATTTCATGTACATGATCATGGAATACTTCCCGGGCGGCGATTTGCATAAGCGCATTGCCACCAACCAGGGATTGCCGTTGCCGCAGGCGCTGCGATACCTGGTCCAGATCGCCACCGGCCTGAATTCCATACACAGTTGCAACATCGTTCACCGCGACCTCAAGCCTTCCAATATTATGTTTCGCGCCGACGACACCCTGGCTCTGATCGATTTCGGCATATCCAAGGAGTTGACGGTGGCCGACGAAATTACCAGCGAGAACATGGTGATGGGCACGGTCGGTTATATGAGTCCGGAAGCCGGGCAGGGCCACCCCACCGATCATCGTGGGGATATATACAGTCTCGGCGTCATTTTTTACGAAATGTTGACCAGCAAAAAACCGTATACCGGCAAGGACCCCGCCGACGTGGTGCTCAAGCATGTCAAAGCGCCGATTCCCTGGCTGCCGGACAAGTACAAAGCGGTGCAGGGACTGTTCGAGATCATGGTCGCCAAGTCTCCCGAGAACCGCTTCCAGTCCGCCCGCCGCCTGATCGAATTCGTGGAATCCCGCTACGATCACTTGCTAAAGCAATAGGCTGCTTTTATAAAAACATCTAACCACGGGGGGCACGGGGATCACGGGGGAAGAAATTAATTAAGATACAGAAGGCGAATTCACAACCCAAAGTCCCTTGATCATCATTTCATTCACTGTCATGTTCAGAAATTTCAAGATTTGAATTTCCCCGTGCCACCGTGATCCCCGTGGTTAAACTGGTTTTTGCTTTTTCCGCGCCTTTGCGCATGGACAGGCGGCGCCCGGGGCGTTAGAATGCGCACCCAGCCGTATGCCGTGGCATACCATATAGTTTCCAAGCGGGATGGACGTAAGTCCTTCCCGTTTTGCACGTCTGAAACCGGCATTTATCGGAGGAAAGTTTGTTTAAACCGGCTGTACTTGCCCTGGCGGATGGCAGCATCTTTCAGGGGCGTTCAATCGGTGTGGAAGGCCACACCGTTGGCGAAGTGGTTTTTAATACAGCCATGACCGGTTACCAGGAAATACTGACCGACCCTTCCTACGCCCGCCAGATCGTCACGCTCACCTACCCGCACATCGGC
>DASVCP010000537.1:0-2283 GCA_036381555.1 Gammaproteobacteria bacterium | reverse complement strand
GGAAGCGCTGTCGGTTATCGCCTATGGGCTGGACTGGCAAGCCGGCGACAACGTGGTTCTGGCCGGCCAGGAGTTTCCTTCCAACCGCATCGTCTGGGAATCGCTCGCCCGCCTGGGCGTGGAAGTCAGGGTGGTCGATTTGCCCGATTTCCAACAGCCTGAAGCCGCTTTAATCGATGCGACCGACCGTCGAACCCGCCTGCTGACCAGCAGTTCGGTCCATTATGCCAGTGGCTTGAAAATGCACCTGGAACCGCTGGGCAACCACTGCCGCCGAAAGGGCATTTTGTTATGTGTTGACGCCATCCAAAGCCTGGGCGCGTTCCCGTTTGATGTGGAGGCGGTACAGGCGGATTTTGTGGTCGCCGACGGACACAAGTGGATGCTTGGTCCCGAAGGTCTGGCGTTGTTTTATTGCCGGCCGGAGTTGCTGGACAGCCTCAAGTTGCACCAGTATGGCTGGCACATGGTCGAACATGCCGGTGATTATGACCGCACCGACTGGCGGCCGGCGGCCGACGCCAGGCGATTTGAATGCGGCAGTCCCAATATGCTCGGCATTCATGCGCTGCACGCCAGCCTCGGCTTGCTCCAGGACATCGGTATCGAACACGTATCAAGAAACATTGTCAATAATGTTTCATATCTCATTGAAAAATCTAAAGAATTAAAAGGCGGAACTATACAGTCTCCGCAAGACCCCAATCGCCGCGCCGGCATTTTCAATATTAAATTCGACGGCCTCGACAATGCCGGCCTTTATCGTTATTTGACCCGCGAAAGTGTCGTCTGCGCGTACCGCGGCGGCGGTATCCGGTTCTCGCCACACTACTACTCAACCGAAGCGCAACTTGACAAGGCATGCGGAATTTTAAAGCGGGCGATATCGCAAACCGATTAACAGCGAGGCAATTGTCAAACCGAATGAATTGCGTATAGTCTAGGGGATGCTCTGAGTAGTCGGAGATTGGTAACCGCGGAACGGTGGAAAGAGGAAACCCCATATGATAAGGCGCTTGCGCGACAAGATCTGGAATTCAATTACAGACTCGCTGACACGGGAAGCTCCCCAAGAAGACCTGCCTCCTTCCGACTTTGACAGGCTGCGTTATGAAATCCGGTTCTGCGACGTATTGCTGGTCGAAGGCAGAAGCCGGGTCAGCAGCATTATTCAATCCTTGACGCTCAGTCCCTGGACGCACGCGGCGCTTTATATCGGCCGCTTGCATGCTATTGACGATCCCGAATTAAGAAAGTTGATTCAAAAGCACTACCCGGCCGAACCGGACGAGCAATTGATCATCGAGGCCTTGCTGGGTAAGGGAACCATCGTCGCGCCGCTATCAAAATATCGCAACGAGCACGTTAGGATCTGCCGTCCCACCGGCATATCCCGCAAGGACGCCCAAGCGGTGATCGCGTATGCCGCCAGCCGACTGGGCACCGAGTACGATGTACGCCAGCTGCTGGACCTGGCCCGGTTTCTGTTCCCCTACCGCCTGCTGCCCTGGCGCTGGCGGTCATCGTTGTTCGGGAAAACCACTTCCGCAAAAACCGTCTGTTCCACCATGCTTGCGGGTGCCTTTGCCAGCATCCGTTTTCCGGTCAGACCCGTGTTGAGAAAAACGGACGATCACGAGCTGAAAGTCTACGACCGCAACCTTAAGCTCTATACACCCATGGATTTCGATTACTCGCCCTATTTCGAGATCATCAAATACCCTATCTATGGCATAGAAAGCCCGGAAATTTATCGCAAGCTCCCATGGGATGAGTACGGCGTTAACCTGGAGTCCGACAACCAGCCATCAGCAAAAACTTCTCCGGAAAGTCCGCTGACACAGCCCACGGATAAAAAAGCGGCCGACCCGAAGAAACTGCAACCGGTACTCGACGTGGAAAACGAAGACGAATTCACCGAAGAAGAGGCGGAAATCAGCCAGGAAACCAAGGAAACCCTGGAAGAAATCGAACCCAGCCAGCGGAGTTGATTTGGAAAAAACCTTTGACGCAAAGACGCCGAAGCGCAGAGATAATGCGGATAAAAGATTAATCGAGCCCTGAAAAATGTAGCAAAACGTACCCGAAGCCTTAATGATTGTTGATTAACCCTTCATTCTTTTTTCTCTGCGTCAGGTTTTAATTAGAAACAACTCACGACAAAAACAGCGCGTAAATCACCGCCGCCAGCAGCAGGCGGTATACCACATAGGGCCACATGCCGAACCGGTTCAGCCATTTGAGAAAATAGTGTATGGCGATGAGCGCGGTGACGAACGAAAC
>DASVCP010000536.1:0-2266 GCA_036381555.1 Gammaproteobacteria bacterium | reverse complement strand
AAATATGCTACTCTCCGATTTTCGCGGGAGCGGGGGTGATAAAAACCGTGAAGCGTGCAAGTGAAATTGCCCTGGTGATAGTATTACGAATGCTGCATTTACCCGGCTGCACCCTGGGAATTGTGTTATATGTTTTCCGTACGACAAGGTATCGCAACAGCCTCACAAACATCAGGCTCTGTTTTCCCGAATTGAGCGACCAGGAGGTTGACAGGCTGTCCCGAATGAGCCTTGTGGAGCTTGGCAAGCTGCTGTTTGAAATGTTGCTTTTCTGGATTTTCCCCGGTGTTTTCAGTGACCGTGTTATTCGCAGAGTGCGGGGAGAGGAGGGCATTCGGCATGCACTGGACGATGGCAAGAGTGTAATACTGGTTTGCCCGCACCTGGGCAACTGGGAGGTATTTAATGTCTATGCGGGGCGTTTTAAATCGACGGTTACCTATAAACCCCTCAAGTCGCGTTGGTTGAATGCCTGGATTCGTTATTGCCGTGAGCGAAATGGTTCAACATTGGTGCCCATCAGTCCACAGGGACTAAAGGTGTGCTGCGGGCAGTTAGGCTGCGCTGGCGTGGTTACACTATTTCCCGATCAGGTGCCGGACAGTTCGGCGGGCCGGGTGCTCGTGCCGTTTTTTGATAAACCCGCCTGGACAGGGACCTTGGTGTCGCGTCTGGCTCAACGTCCTAATGTGAAAGTCATTTTTGGCTATGCCCGCAGACTGCCTGAAGGGCGGGGTTTTGAAATCTATTTGACTTCGGCGCCCGAAGAGATTTATGCGAGCGATTTAGAGCGATCTGCGCGGGCATTGAACCAGGGGATAGAGGCTTGTATCGAGCGCGACCCTCATCAGTATTTATGGCAGTACAAGCGCTTCAAAGGTGCTGTTAGTTCACAACTTTACAAAAAAAAAGCCGGTTGATTTCCATGTGACCTGGAATTACGGCTCAAGCCTCACCCGCGGGTGCCGTTAATAGGGGTAATATGGATTAGGTTCAGGTATTCGATACGTATGAAAGGAAAGGCCCGGATAAAAAGTAAAAACGGCTTGCCGGCTTTTTGGAGAGCGGCTCTGGGCGGGCTTTTAGTTTTGATTGGAGCATCCGTGTCAGCCGAGCAATCGGCGCCGCCGAGAGTCTACTTTTTCCATCCCGACACGGAAAATACGCCGTTTTGGGGCAAGGTTTACGACGCTATGATGGCCGCCGCCCAGGATCTGGGAGTTGAGCTTCACGGTGTGGTATCGAAGGATAATTCGATTTCGGTCAAGCGTTCCGGAACAGAGCTCGTCGAAAGCTTGGGTCGAAACGATTATCTGATTACCGGCTATTGGGCGGTAAGCACCGCCAAATTCATCGAGATAGCCGAGCAACGCGGGGTTAGAATGTTTGTAATAAACGCCGACTTCTTGGAAGAGGAAAACAAGGAGCTTGGCGTTCCTCGCAGCCGCTTTAAAAAGTGGATAGGCCATATGTACGCTAATGACGAGCAGGCGGGGTACGAGTTGGCAGACTCCTTGATAAATCAGGCCGTTAAAGCCGGGAAGGTGTCCAAGGATGGAAAAGCCCATGTCGTGGCGTTATATGGAGGCGACAAGTCGGTGGTTTCGGAAGCACGCGACAGGGGCTTGCGTCGACGGATAGCCACATCTTCTGATTCGGAGCTGAACGTAGTCATGAGTGCGATGTGGAGTGCTGAATCCGCGACAGGCGTCACTTTGCAGATGCTGAATCAGTACCCGGAAACGACTGTTGTCTGGGCGGCGAGTGACTCAATGGCGCTCGGCGCGGTTGAGGCAATCGAGTCGTTGGGTAAAAAACCCGGGGTCGATATTTTCGTTGGTGGTGTGGACTGGTCGGACCAAGGAATAGAAGCCGTTGCCGACGGAGTGTTGTCGGCCAGTATTGGCGGCCACTTTCTTGAGGGCGCCTGGTCGCTGGTTCTTATGCATGACTATCATTACGGGATTGACTTTGTTGTTGATCCGGGAGTGAGGTCCATGACGGCGATGCATTCCGTGACTTCCGATACCGTTAAGGAGTACAAAGCGAAATTGAGAAACCCGGACTGGAGCCGGATTGATTTCAAACAGTTCTCCAAAAAGTACAATCCTGATTTGGAAAAGTATGATTTCTCCCTTCGGGCGCTGTTAAATGCGTTTGACCAGGAGAAGTGAAAAAATAAAAAAGCTTCCTGATTTTTCCCTCGCAAAGTGGTGTTTTAGTCCGATTAGGGCATAATGGGCCCCCATGAAAAAAGCACATTGGT
>DASVCP010000535.1:0-8928 GCA_036381555.1 Gammaproteobacteria bacterium | reverse complement strand
GTGCGCTCCATGGTTAAGTTTTTTTCAATACTGGACAGAAAGGCCGATTCAAGATCCTCCGCCTGATATTTCCGACAACACTCCCCCGGCGTTCCTGCAAACAGAATCCGGCCCTGATGCAGCAGGCCGACCCGGTCGCAGAGCCGTTCGATATCGTTGAGAATGTGCGTGCAGAGCAAAACTGTTTTACCTTGCGTCCGGAGTTCCGCAATCATCTTCCGGAACAGTACACGTGCCTTGGGGTCCAGGCCGCTGGTCGGTTCGTCCAGAATTAAAAACTGTTGGTTGCTCAACAGGCAGCCGATCAGCCCGAGCTTTTGCAGCATGCCTTTGGAAAACTGGCGCACGTTCTTGTTCAGTGCCTCCGGAGCCAGTTCCAGCTTTGCGCACAGCCTATGAATTTCATCGCGCCAAGCCGGATTTTTACCGGCCGGCCGGATAGTCGCTTCATAGACGTCGGCAACGTAGTTCAGGTAAATCCAACCTGTCATATAATCCGGCGGCAGGAATTTTTCCGGCAGGTAGATCAGTTTTTCACGCGCCCGTCTGTCGAGACTGGATGCGCCGAAAATCCCGATAGCGCCGCTGTCCGGCCGTTGCAAATCCAGCATGCACTTGATCAGCGTGGTTTTGCCGGCGCCGTTCAGGCCGATCAGTCCGTATATTTCACCACTGGGAATTTGCAGATCGACATCCGAGAGCACTGTCTGATTGCCCAGGCACTTGTTCACTTTCTGTATGTCGAGCACAACCGCTGTCACAATTAGCCACTTAACCTTAAGCGTGCAAGCGAAAAGGGTCTGCATCTAAAGACAACACACCGATAAAAAAACCGGCGGAGGCCGGTTTTTTTATAAAACAACTATCAATCGATTTACATTTCCCGGCAAATAATGAAGGCTGTGTCGTCAACTGTATAATCAGCGGCGGCGGCCACCGAAGGATCTTCTCCAGCTACGCCTTGCAAAATACCCGTGTCGCTTGCGCTCCCGTTGCCTGGGTCGTCATCTACACGTGTATCGATAATCACAGCAGCTTTGCCGGGGATGCCTGATTGGCAAATCACCGGGCCGGGCAATGTGCCGGTAAAGGCGGTTTCCTGCACACCGATCAAACCGTCAAATGCGTTACGCGGCAACTGGTACGTCGGGCCATTGGACGGGCTACCGTGTCGCGGGCCGTAAACCAGGCCGTCGTTGCGCAAGTGGTGCCAAAAAATACCGGCTTCAGTAGTCCCTGCAACAGGAGCGGTGGCGTTCCACGCCCCTTCGATTGCGCTGCTCCCATCGCCGTCCACTACAACATGAGTCGTACCATCAGCCGAAGACCAACGGGCATCGGCGGTATTGTCATCGCCCGGGATCTGACGGTAGCGGTCCTGGTAGGTGTATTTGGCGGCGGCCACGTTGTTGAATTCGTTGACGACATTGCGAACCTGGCTGTTCAATATCAATTCCTGGCCCTTGAGAACACCGCCGAGCAGCAGGCCGATGACGACCAGCACAATGGCAATTTCGACCAAGGTAAAGCCGGCTTGGCGTTTCATGAGGTTGTCTCCATATGGCATGGACACCGAAAAGCAGCAATTTTTATTCCATCTAAACCGGGGCGATAAGCCGGTGATTAAGGGGGATTTTGCCGAAATTTCGTCATTCGGTGACGGTCGATCGTCAGTATGACGAAATACCGACAGTTATTTGTGAAGCGGCTGCCCGCTTAATTCCTTCAGTTTGGTGGTCAGAAAACGAAGCTCATCGGGATCGGTGACGGCGCCTGAATTGAGTAAATTGCCCACCAACATCCGCGCGGTCTCAAACTCGCCCATCTCCTGCAGGATCAACACCTCCATGTCACGGGCCCAGCCGGGAATGTCGTGATCGGCCGCCTGAATGCGCAGATCCCGGGCCAGACGCCTGGCCAGCTCGAGGTCGTCCAGCCGGTACTTGGCCAGAATCACCGCCCGAGCCTGCCAGCGCCAGCGATGTTGCGGTGCCATGAGAAAGGCGCGATGCACGAAGTCGATCATTTTACGCGCGCGCCGGTCGTCGTTGACTTCGATAAACACCCCGCTGGCCATCAAGCTGGGATAGTTGGAAAGCGGGTCCAATTGCTGGATGGTTTCCAGCCAGCCGCTCAGGTGGTCATAATCGAGCGATTCATATTTGATTATCCGCCCGCTTTGGGACTCGAAGGTCAATAACCAGAATTCCAGCAGTTTTGCCGCCAAGCCGGCTTCGCCCAACGCCAGCAGCCGAATGTCTTCGGCGGACACCGGCGGGGGCACGTCCTTGAGAGGGGCAACGCCGGGCGCCGTGAGTAACTTTGCGGCCACAAAACCGGCCAGCAGGCCCAGTTGCAGCAGGGTCAGGGCCGCGAGTGCCGGACGCGATCGATGGCTTAATGTCAGAGAATCGCCTGCCACGGCTAAAACTGCTTTCGCAGCAGTCGTTCCGCGCTGACGGCCAGCAGCAGCGCGGTAAACAAAAGTGTTTGTGTCAGTAGCGGCAGCCAGGCGGTTTCAGCCGGATGTTCATGAAGCAACAGCACGGCCGGCGCGAATTCCCCGAGCGTCGGTACAATCAGCGTGGCGGCTTTAACCGTCCACGCCATCAATGTGTCCAGCCCGCCTGGATGGGTGTCAAGAATGTGGCCACTGTGCCTGGCGAATTCACCGCTGCCCCTGGCAAACAGATAAAAAACGCCAAAAACCAACAGCGACAGCAACGGCTGCGTGAAAATCAGGCTGAGCATCAAGGACACTGATATCACAATCAGCAGTTCGCAATAAAGCGACAAGGTCCACGACAACAGGTTCGCCGCCGAAACCGGCATGATCGTCAAAGGCAAAGCCGCCAGCAGCGCCATAACCAGTGCGACAGCCAGGTATGCCAGCCACTTTGCAGCCAGATATTGCGCCCGGTGTATGGGCAGGCCGAAAGCAAGCGAAGCCCTGTCGCTTTCCAGTGCCCTGGATTCGTTGAGGATGATGTAACCGGCGAGCAAGGTCACCGCGGCGATTCTCGCGCAAAAACCGTAAAAGGCCGCCAGGGTATACTGCTTGGAAACGACCGCGAGACCGGCTGCATAACCGCCAACCGCCAGACTTGTGATCAAGGTCAAACAGAACAACAAAATAAATCTTCTTTTATAGGCTTCGACCAGTGTATATTTTGCAACAATAAACATCTCACGCCCCAGACGCCAAGAAATGACTTCGCAAACGAAGCCGATAGCAGGGATATTGCATGCCTGGTTCCAAATCTAGCACCAAATTCCTTCTGAAAGTAGTCACCAAAAGTTCCCATCGGTTGCTGGCGCTGTCGTTCCTGCCGCTGCATTTCTCCATCTGGAATCAGGACGATCACGTACTGTCCAAAACCTTGTTTCTGGTGCACATCGGGCTGTTTTTACTCTGGCAGCCGTTCATCAGCCACAAAACGCAGATACAAACCCGGCCCACCATTATCATGATTCTGGCGCTGGTGGGCATCATCTACCTTGCCGGCGGTTGGGCGCAAATTATCTGGATGACCTTTCTGGTCGGCATACTCAGCAGTTACCGCCTCTCATCGGTGCGTGACAAGTTGATATTCCTGCTGATTATCAGCTACCTGCTGATTGAATTGTTCGGCGGACTGATACCCCAAAGCATGCCGCTACGCCGGGAAGACTTGCTGATCGGTCCCGATTATATCAATTACCTTTCGCTGGCGATTATCGTGCTGGCCATGCTGCTGCCCGCCAAGCACGGCTCGTTCCGCAATTACTCGTCGGATCTATTATATTCGCTGATCGCGATCTCCGTCGTTGTTCTCATCGCCATGGCCACACTGCTTTGGATGACCTATGGCGGCAACGATTATTTCGTGTCGTTATTCTATGCGTTCATGATGCTGTCGGCGGTGCTGATCGTCTTCAACCTGATTTTCGGGACAAGCTCGGAAATTGGGCTGGCAGCGCAGTTTCGCGACCGCTATTTACTGAATCTGGGCACGCCGTTCGAATCCTTTCTTATCGACGTGGCCGAACTGGGGGAAAAAACGGAAGACCCGGAAAGTTATCTGCAATCGGCGCTCGAACTGTTCTGTTCGCTGGACTGGGTCAGCGGTTCGGAATGGCGAACGGATTGGGGAGAAGGCAGCTGCGGAGACATCTCGAACCACAAAACCGAACTGAGATTCGAGGAACTGAAAATTATTCTCTACAGCGTGCACCCGCTGGGACCGGCCATGAAAACGCATGCCCAGCTGCTTGCGCAACTGGTGGAAATATTCTACACGGTCAAACGCAGGGAGATCACGCTTTCCCGCTCGGCGCATATGGAAGCGATCTACGAAACGGGCGCGAGACTGACGCATGACATCAAGAATCTGCTCCAGTCGCTGACGCTGATGCTGTCGGCCGCCGACATCAAACCCAGAAAAGAGGAGAACGACAAGCTGTTCTTCAAAAACCTGGAGATAATCACGCAACGGCTGCAGCAGACATTGAGCAAACTGAGAAACCCCGAAACGTTTTCGGAACATATGATTTCGCTGCACAACTGGTGGACGGAAATCAAGCAGCGTGAGACCGACAACCGTCATGTCGTCTTTACCGAGGAAATAACGGAAGGCATAGAAGTGCCGGAGGAACTGTTTAACGGCGTGCTGGACAATCTGCTGGACAATGCCAAGAAGAAACAAAAACGCGAACCGCAACTCAGCATCAGGATACACCTGATCAGCACCCTGGACACTCTTGCGCTTAGTGTTACGGACACCGGTACGCCGGTTTCTCGGAATCTTATTCGTACCCTTTTGGTAAGCCCGGTGAAGTCGCGCTCCGGTTTCGGCATCGGCCTGTACCAGGCGGCGAAACAGGCGCAGGCGCACGGGTTCAAGCTAGAGTTGCAGCGGAATGAAGAGGGGAATGTGTGTTTTTTGTTAAGGAAGACTTAAAGGATAACTTATAAGACGTGGTATTCAAAAAAAGAGATTTAAGTCTCACGGTAATTTATCCACTTCAACAAGTTTGGCTTTTAGTATTGCCGGTGAAATCCACATCAGCCTGTCATCAAATTCGGAACCAGGGGTAGTGGAATAAGCTTTCAGAACAAAACAGTTGTTATCGTCAATATTTTCATCCTCGTCCGAGGAGCCGTTGCCCCGATTTGCGCCCTCGCTGACTACGATCGCGGCCATGCCGACAGCAATAGTATTTCCACCACAAGCGGGCGCATCTCTGACGTCGATATTCCCGTTAGTATCGAGTGCAAAGCTCGATTGAGAATCAGGAAGATTTTCACCGGCAAATGCGATGGCGATCCGATATCGATAAGTCCCTCCCCAAGGATCTCTTCTGGGTACGCCTAGTTGGGCATAAGGCGGCTCCCCCCAACCTTCGCAAGGATCGGGTCCTTCCTCCAGGCCGTCACCATCGGAATCAGCGCAAGGCAAACGACCATTTTCGACCAAAAAGCCAATCAGCGATTCTCTTATTAAGTCCAGCTGCCTGTCGGCCTCGCGTGAATTCGCATGTTGAATAAATGAAGAGGCCCCACCTATTATTCCGCCCACCAAAAGGCCCACGATCAAAAGCACAATTGACAGTTCGACAAGCGAAAAACCGGCCTGGAGTCTTAAAGACTTGTGCATATCGCTGACACTTAATTAATAACTGTTAATTCGTCATTATTTGTGGCGGATGGCACGGGATATTGAAAAATCCCGTCCAAATCATAATTTTCATCGTCATCAAAGTAGTCCACAGGAAGATCGGATGGCCTGTTTTGAACGTCTATAGCCTTGCCTGAAAATAAGATGAAAGCTTTGATGTTGTCAATGTCACCCACTGTAATCGAACCTGCACATGCGGGTGCTGCGTTTCCTCCATCGGTCTGGCATGAGGGGTCAAATGCATACCAAAACATACGGTGCCAATCGTTTTCCGCGATCCAGTCTGGCATACCGAGTACGTCGTACGGACAGCCGGCTTGATGAGCGAGTTGCAAATAACCTTCGGTTCGAAGGCTAGTGCCATCACAGCTGTCACCGGGCACTTCCTCAGCATAAGGATAAAATCCATTTTCTTCAAAATAGTCATCAATCCCGGCAACGATCGTTCTTTTTGCCAGTTTTTCGACATGTTTCATAATCTGGTCAACAGTAATAATGATTAAATGATCATTGAAGCTGGTGCTCGCGGGTTGCTTGGTATATGTGGTTTTGTCTGCGTCGCTGTTCCGCATTTCCAAATAGGAGGCAACCAAATCATCGGCGGATATATTCTCCGAGTGCTCAAAAGTCCGGTCTGATGCATTATTGGACAAGGGCTCGCCGGGAGCGATAATAATCGCGGCAATCTGTGGAAAATCGTAAGCGACGTCAGGATTGGCGGGATCGGCGCCGTAAATAACAAGATCGGTTTGAGTATCAGAATTTAACGGCAAACCCGGCGGCGCACTGCCATACGGCCTGAAAGTGTCGCTCAGAACATACCAGAGTCTTTCACCGTGACCGTCTCTTAGATCCCCCAACCCAAGAAGATACCACGGCAACCATCCGCGTAGAGAAGTACAATTACCGGCAACGCCATCGGCGGGATTGATTTTGCCATCATTATCGATATCGGGGCAGGGCAGCTCCCCGGGCCTATTTGCAGCGCCAACCGCATAAGCGATAAGCACTTGCTTTGCGGCTTCTAACGCCTGTTGGGATCTAAGTTGTCTATTCTCTTCGATAACATTAGGAGACATGACGATAATTAGTGCGGCACTCAATGCTACGAATAATAACAAGATCAAAAGCATCAGCGCCGCGCCATGTTGATACTTCAGACAGGAAGAGCGGCATGTCCGACGATATTTCCAAAAATAAAAAAGAACAAATCGCATAACTAATTTTCAGTTTGTGCGTGTTCAAGCTTCTGCACCCGTTCTTCCAGCAGCTTGATCTTGGCGTCGGGATCCTCGACTAGCTCCGACTCGTCAAAGGTGGCTACCGGTTCGCTTTCCCTTTCAGGTGGAGTATCTGCCGCCTGGGTAAGGTTCTCCGTTTCCGCGCCTTCCTGCTTGTCGGGTGGAAAGGGATCATGAATCTTTTCATAGGCTTCCCTGACGCGCTCGGTTTCCATGGAGTAGACTTGTCCCGGTTTTAACTTCACCGTTTTACCGCTGGGCAGGGTAATCCGCAAGCCGCCGTCTTGTGTACGGCGGCTGTTGCGTTCGACTCTGTCGCCGAGGTTCTCCTCCTGATTGGAGCCGGTGCTGTTTATCCAGACTTCGGTGCTGCCGTCATCCCGAATAATCATGCCGTTGAATTTGACGTCCGGTAAAACCAACTCTTCGATATTGTCGACAGCCGCGTTGGCGCGGGGCGATATGAAGCTGTGCTGTTCGCGGGCCTGGTTAAGCTGCATGCGGGTTTTTCTGTCAGTGAAAAAGCGGTCGAAGTCGACTTCCGCGAATGCCGGGGTTGCGACAATCAAAGGCAAAATGACAGCCGATACCTGTTTTAAAATCGCGACCTTCACTTTATGACTCGACCGTAATCGTATACCAATCCAACTTGCAATCCATGTCCACATAGGACGCGCTCGGGCGATAATCAAGACGGCTTTCAGGCAGCTTGGAATCCATCCTGCATTGCTGTAGCGCGTAAAAGCCGCCCGCTTCCTTTCTTAGCGTTTCCAGGATAAACAGGGCGTCGCCTTCGTGCAGCAAGCCCGCCGATAATCGCATGGTGGACGAACGGACGGAGATATTGTCCGGCAGATTCAAGCCTGGAATATCGCTGACAGTCTGTGGGCTGATTTCGTATTTCAAGGAAGGCAGCTTCAAACGTTTGTTGATTTCCTGGATCTCTTCGATCCAGTTCAATCTTTGTTCGTCGCCGATGACGCCTTTTTTGGAATATTCGAAGTAGGATTCCACATACTGCCGGTAAAGAGCCTTGTCGCGGCGCGCATCTTCATAACGAAGTTTGGCGGCGGCCAGCTCGTTTTCGAGCGTGGATACGACGGTTTGTTGGCTGTAATTGTATGACACGGATACGATCAGCAGTATGATGGAAACAATTACCGCCGAAATCATCGTTGTCAGAGGTAGTCGTAACAGATCCCAGTCGGCCTTCATTGGACTTCATACTCCCGCATCAATACAAACACGAAACTGGCTTTGTCGTTGGCCTGTGAACCCGGCACACCCGACCCCTGTCCGACCATTCTGCTCGATGGGTCCACATCGAAAGGCATTTTTAACACTTCCACCCGGCCGTCGGAGTGATTTCGGCGCAGTTCATCAAGAAAGCGATTGACGTTTTCGACCGCTATCCTGGGGTTGTTGTTATAGCCGGTTATATTGGCCTCTATCTGCGCAGTTTCGTAACGCAGAACCTTTGTATCGCGTCCACGCCGGCCGGTGCTTCTCTCGCCTGGTGTTCTTGTTTGTACGAATGAATGGTTGGGCTCGCCGGACTGCATCCAGTCGATATTGGTAATTTCAATGTTCGGGTTTCGTTGCAGACTTCTGGATACTCTTTGCATGAATTCGAAAGGAGTGGCCCGATAAAACGTTTCCAACTTTTCCGCGGCGGTAACGGCATCGCGTATGTCGCCGACATCCAGATCCATCTTGCCTATGTCGCTTACCACCTCTTCGTACAGCGACACATACTTTCGGCTCTCATCGATCAAGCTGTCCCGCTGCATTGACAAAAGAAAACCGTCGATGGCCTGCGACAGGCTCAAGAGAAATGAAACAGAAAACACCAGCGTTGCCACAGCGAACATCGCCCGGCGGGCTTGGTGGTGATAGTAATAAAATTTGTTCTTGAGCGTGCCGTAATGCCGTGTCCGGCATTTTCCTGACAACAGCAAGTGCGCAAAAAGAGAGTAGCTGTACTTGCTCGGCATCACCGATCGTATGCCAAGTTCAACGGCCAGATTGTC
>DASVCP010000534.1:0-12090 GCA_036381555.1 Gammaproteobacteria bacterium | reverse complement strand
TCGTTCATCGCCGAGGCCGACAGTTCACGCCTACAAGAGGAGCCGGTATAATCCCAATCCTTTTTATCGAGGCCCAAACTTGGGTTCATCAATTTTTTAATCGGGAGCGGCAGTGGAAACCTCTGACAAACAATTCATTTTGACGTTTATCGGCGTCAGCGGTGCGCTGGTGCTGATTGCGGTCGGCGTACTGGTAGCGGCGAACCTGGTGGGCGAAAGGCCGTATGACAAAAGTGCCGCGCAAATCCGGATAGCCGAGGCGCGAATCGAACCGGTTGGGAAAGTCAATCTGAAAAGCGCTCCTGTGCATCCGGCGGATGCGCCGCTTGCCTCTGCCGCTAAGCCCGAGGCTTCGCCTCGGGCGCCAGCCGGGGAGATCTCCGGTGAAAAGGTTTACAGCGGTATATGCCAGTCCTGCCATATGAGTGGCGTTGCGGGTGCGCCGATCGTGGGAGATGCAGGCAGCTGGGAGGCACGGATTGCGCAGGGAATAGAAGCCTTATATCAATCGGCTATAAAAGGTAAAGGCCTTATGCCTCCAAAAGGTGGAAACCCCGCCTTGTCCGATGAGGAAATTCAAGCAGCCGTGGATTTTATGGTGGAGTCGAGCCAGTAATCAGGGCAACGCCTGATCGTTGTTCATTACGTCCTCTAAAAAATTTTTTAAATTTTGCCCCGGCATTTGATCGCGTGCCGGGGCTTGAGTCATTCATTTCCCCATGCGTTTAGACCCGGTCAAAACCTGCTGAAAGTCCCTGATTTTGCTGTTAAAAGCCCGTCAGGCCAGACCAGTTTCGCTGAAAATTCATGGAATATGCGGGAATAGCGCCGAAAAATTTTCTTTTAAAAATCAGTTAGTTAAAAGATTTAACTATAGTGTTTTGGGATTTGGGGCGGGACTGGTATAGTACTCCAACCTGATCTCAGTGACCCATGCAGGAGAGGCTCCCGCTCTAGCCGGGAGCGCCGAAGGCGCAACCCGCTCGGAAACGCTCAGGCAAAAGGACTGCATAGGTTCTGTTCGGATGTAATACGAATTAACGGCCATTACTTCGATTTCTCTGAACAAGATCAGCTCTGGAGAGAGGCCATTTAACAATGGCCCACCGAAGGGGACGAGCCCCGTCAGTTCGCAAGGCTGCCGGGGCTCAAATCTCTCAGGTCACCGGACAGAGGGGCGGCTTAACGCTGCTGCCCTATGCCCGGAGATACACGGTCCATGCCACAACGCACACCCTTGTACCAGGCCCATGTCGCCATGGGCGGAAAAATGGTCGATTTCGCCGGTTGGGAAATGCCTATCCATTACGGCTCCCAGTTGGATGAACATCTCCAGGTCCGTGCTACGGCGGGTATGTTCGATGTTTCCCACATGACCGTCATCGATTTGCACGGTCTTCAATCCCGCGCATTCCTGCGCAAGCTGCTCGCCAACAATATCGATCGCGTGACCATGCCCGGTCAGGCTCTGTACAGTTGTATGTTGAATGATGCCGGCGGGGTAATCGACGATCTGATTGTCTATGTGCGGGCCGACGATGGATTTCGGCTGGTGGTGAATGCAGCTACCCGGGATAAGGATCTGGCCTGGATCGGGCGTCAGGCCGAGTCTTTTCAGGTACGGGTGGCCGAGCGACCGGAGCTGGCTATGATCGCCGTGCAGGGTCCCGAGGCGGTGACGCGCTGCCTGCCGCTGTTACCCGGGAATTGCGGCGAAACCGTGCGGAATTTAAAGCGGTTTACCGCGGTAGACTGCGGCGACTGGCTGGTCGCCCGAACAGGCTATACAGGGGAGGACGGGATAGAGGTGATCTTGCCGGCCAGCCAGGCCGGGGACTTCTGGCAGCGACTGTATCAAGCGGGCATACGGCCGACCGGACTGGGTGCGCGAGATACCCTGCGCCTGGAAGCCGGCATGAATTTATACGGCAGCGATATGGATGAACAGACTACCCCGCTGGAGTCGGGACTCGAATGGACGGTGGCATGGGAACCGGCGGAGCGTGATTTCATCGGCCGCCAGGCGCTGGAGCGTCAGCGGCACGCCGGCAGTCCGCGCAAACTGGTGGGATTGGTGCTGGAGAACCGGGGCGTGTTGCGCGCCCATCAGAAAGTTCTTACCGACGCCGGTGAAGGCGAGATCACCAGCGGAACCTTCTCTCCGACACTCCAGCGCGCTATCGGTCTGGCGCGGGTGCCGGCCTCGGCGGGGGTAAATTGCGAAGTCGAGATTCGAAGCAAGCGGACGGGGGCGAAAGCGGTCAAATATCCTTTTGTCCGTAATGGCAAGGCATTAATTTAAAAAACAAGGGGGCAATATTATGAGTACTTCAATTCCCGAAGAGTTGCGTTACAACAAAAGCCACGAGTGGGTGCGCGATGACGGCGACGGCCTGTTTACCGTGGGCATTACCGACCATGCGCAAAAGGCGTTGGGCGATCTCGTCTACGTCGAAGCGGCGGAAGTCGGCAACGTGGTCTCGGCCGATGATGCTTGTTGCGTGGTCGAATCGGTCAAGGCGGCGTCGGATGTTTACAGTCCGCTGGATGGTGAAATTGTCGAAGCGAACGAAGCCTTGGAAGACTCGCCCGAACTGGTCAACAACGATCCCTACGGAGACGGCTGGCTGTTTCGGATCAAACCGACAACTCCCGCCGATTTTGATGCGCTGCTGGATGCCGATGCATATGCCGGGTTGCTGAGCGAAGAGGAGTGAACAAAGTGAGTTTCATCCGAACAAAGGCGGCCGGCTGATGCCGTTCATTCCGCATACCGAAAACGATGTGCAGGCGATGCTGGCGGCCATCGGAATAAACAGCATTGACGAATTGTTCGATGAGATTCCCGGCGAGTTGCGTATTCATGACTTGCCCGAGATCCCGGCAGCGATCAATGAAATGGAAATCACCCGCCTGATGTACGAAAGGGCGGCGCGCGATCAGAGCCCGCTTTGCTTTATCGGCGCCGGTGCATACGAGCATCATATTCCCGCCGCCGTCTGGCAGGTGGCTACACGTGGCGAGTTTTACAGCTCCTACACGCCTTACCAGGCCGAAGCCAGCCAGGGAACCTTGCAGTTGATTTACGAGTATCAGACCATGATGACCGGGTTGACCGGCATGGACGTGTCCAATGCTTCGTTGTACGACGGCGCTTCGGCATTGTCCGAAGCGGTGTTGATGGGAATACGCGCCAACCGGAAGTCGCGCGGCAAACGCATTCTGATGCCCACATCCGTCAACCCGGTTTATCGCGCTTGTACGCACGGTATTGTCAAAAACCAGGGCGTTGAACTGATCGAAGTCCCGTATTCCAGGGATACGGGCCTGACCGCCCTGGAAGCGCTGGAACGGCATGACGGCGAAGACATCGCCGCGTTGGTGGTGCAGCAGCCGAATTTCTTCGGCAGCCTTGAAGAGGTGGATGCGTTGACCGACTGGGCGCATGCCAACAACGCATTATTGATTGCGGTGGTGAATCCGATGGCGCTGGCGGTATTGAAGCCGCCCGGGCAGTGGGGCGGACAGGGTGCTGATATTGCCTGCGGCGACGGACAACCGCTGGGCGCGCCGTTATCGAGTGGCGGGCCATACTATGGATTTATGTGCTGTAAAGAGGCGCATGTTCGGCAAATGCCCGGGCGCATCGTCGGCCGGACGGTTGATGCCGACGGCAGACAAGGCTTCGTGCTGACCTTGCAGGCGCGCGAACAGCACATCCGCCGCTCCAAGGCCACTTCGAATATCTGCACCAATCAGGGATTGGTGGTGACAGCGTCGACCATTTACATGGCCATCATGGGCCCAGAGGGTCTGTTCCGCACCGCCGCGGCCAGCCACGCCAACACCCGCACACTATTGCAGCGCCTGGTGTCGATCGCCGGCGTAGAGCGCGTTTTCGCCGGCCCGTTCTTTCATGAAGCAGTGCTGCGGTTAAACAGACCGGTGCAAGATGTACTGGCTGCAATGGCCGACGAAGGCGTACTGGGCGGCTACGCGCTCGGCAAAGATTATCCGGAACTGGGCGAGGCGCTGCTGGTGTGTGCTACGGAAACCAAGACTGAAGCCGACCTGGACCGCTATGCCGCGGCTTTGAGTCGCGCGCTTTCTGACTGATAAACGACCTGAAGTAAATAACCATGCTGATTTTCGAACACTCATTGGAAGGACGTCACACGGCATCGCAGATGCCTACCGCCGTTGACGGACAAAGCGCCGCTGCCGCATTGGAAGACATTCCTGCCGGTCAGTTGAGAAAGTCGAAACCATTGCTGCCGGAAGTGTCGGAATTGCAGGCGGTCCGCCATTACACGCGCTTGTCGCAGCGGAATTTTTCGATTGATACCGAGTTCTATCCTTTGGGATCGTGCACGATGAAATACAACCCCAGGGCCTGCAACAGTCTGGCGATGCTGCCGGGATTTCTCGGCCGTCACCCGTATGCGCCGCCGCGCTTCAGTCAGGGGTTTATGCAGATCCTGTTTGAACTGCAGGAAATGCTCAAAGCCGTTACCGGCATGCGCGGCGTATCGTTGACCCCGATGGCCGGTGCGCAGGGTGAGTTTGCCGGTGTAGCCATGATTCGCGCTTATCACGAGGCCAGGGGCGACAACACCCGGGATGAAATTCTGGTACCCGACGCCGCGCACGGTACCAATCCGGCGACCGCCATTATGTGCGGCTACAAAGTGAGGGAGATTCCAACCGACGCGGAAGGCGACGTGGACCTGGAAGCGCTGCGTAACGCGGTCGGACCGCAAACAGCCGGAATTATGCTGACCAACCCTTCCACGCTGGGTGTGTTCGAACGGCGCATCCGCGAGATCGCAAGCATTGTCCACCAGGCCGGCGGCCTGTTGTACTACGACGGCGCCAATCTCAATGCGATCCTGGGCAAAGTCCGCCCCGGCGATATGGGATTTGATGTAATCCACATGAATCTCCATAAAACCTTTTCGACGCCCCATGGCGGCGGCGGGCCGGGTTCCGGCGCGGTCGGTGTCAGCGAAAGGCTGCTGCCGTTTTTGCCGGTGCCCATTGTTGGAAAAGTGAACAAAGAGGATCGCGTGCTGACTCTGAAAGACCCGGCCATTGCCGGACAAGCTGAAGCCTTTCGCTGGTTGGACGAGAAAGATCTGCCGCAAAGTATCGGCCGGCTGTCGGGGTTCATGGGCAACGCCGGAATCCTGCTGCGGGCCTATATTTATATGCGGATGCTGGGCCGCCAGGGCATGCCGCGAGTGGCCGACTACGCCACGCTGAACGCCAACTACCTGATGGCCAGGTTGACCCGGCAGGGGTTTGACGCCGCGTTTCCAAAGCGGCGCGCGACGCACGAGTTTATATTGACGCTGAAGCGGCAGGCCAAAACACTGGGCGTCAACACCATGGCATTCGCCAAGCGCTTGCTGGATAAGGGGTTCCATGCTCCCACGACCTATTTTCCGCTGCTGGTGCCGGAGTGCCTGCTGATCGAGCCGACGGAAACCGAAAGCAAACAGGAACTGGACCGCT
This sequence comes from Gammaproteobacteria bacterium, assembly GCA_036381555.1. Classification (GTDB taxonomy): domain Bacteria; phylum Pseudomonadota; class Gammaproteobacteria; order HTCC5015; family HTCC5015; genus DASVCP01. The sequence continues at coordinate 6,576 of DASVCP010000534.1, read as the reverse complement.
TCGTCGATGCAATGTGTGAAGTCCTGCGGGAGGCCGAAGCCAGTCCGGAGTTGGTCACCAGTGCTCCACACAGTTTACCGGTGCGCAGATTAGACGATGTCCGGGCGGCGAAAGACCTCGATCTGACCTGGAGCGCGGCGGGTTAGGCAAACCGTCGATAAGTTCATAGTTTGGCGGAATGGAGTCGATAATTCGGCTTGCAGGGGGTATCATCGTTAAAGGCTGCGGCCATCAGGCGCCGGTAAGGACCAAACTCTTCATGGTTATATCCCACCTGACGGTGGCAGTTCCGTTTGAGACTATTGCCCAGGGCAAGGCCGGATCGGGTGAAAGACGAAACACTGATCGATTTCAATTCGATGGAGCGTGCGGTGGCCGCCGAGCAAGTGAAAATGCTGGTGGCTCAGTCGCCGACGGGCATCGTCATGAGTTTTCTGCTGGCCAGTTTCGTGGCGATGGTATTCGGCGAACTGGTCCCCGGGCGTTTCGTGTTTATCTGGTGGCTGGTTATCAGCGCATCATTTCTCGTGCAATATATTCTCTATGTTGCTTTCAATCGTGAGAGTCGGGGGCGGATCAGCTTTCACTATTGGTATTTCTTAATCCTGGCCGCATCGGCGGTTAGCGGACTTTGCTGGGGGCTTGGACTGACGTACATGCTGAGCCGAATAGAGCCTCAGTATCATATATTCCTTATTATTCTGCTTATTTCGCTGGCCTCCGCCGGAATCACCCTGGCAATACGTACCTCGGTTTATTATGCCTTTCAAGTCAGTGTGTTATTGCCCGTGATTGTCTGGTTGACATTGCAATCCGACATTACCAACGCGATTCTTGGGATTTTTTTGTTGATCTTCATGGTGGCCATGTGGCTGTTTGCGGGCCAGGTGAGCCGTGTGCTGTCCAACTCCTTCCGTTTGCAGCTTGAGAACCAGACGCTTGCCAATTCTCTCAAGCAAAGCAATGCACGGCTGCAGGTATTGAACGAGGAACTCACGCAGCTATCGGCGACGGACAGCCTTACCCAAGTGGCCAACCGTCGCTATTTCGACGAAAGGTTCTCCTCGGAATTCTCCAGGGCCAGCCGCGAGAACACTTCGCTTTCAGTGTTAATGATCGACGTTGATTTTTTCAAACCTTACAATGATGAGTTCGGTCACCTGATTGGGGACGAAAGCCTGCAACAGGTGGCGATGGCGATCCGTGACTCCCTGAAGCGGCCCACCGATCTGGTGGCCCGTTACGGAGGCGAAGAGTTCATTGTGTTGTTACCAAGCACGGGCATTGAAGGTGCCGTACAACTGGCGGAAGAAATTCGGCAGAAAATAGAAAGTCTCAGGATTGCGCATCCGCATTCGGAAGTGAGCCAGTACGTGACAGTAAGTCTGGGGGTTACCGGGTCTTTTCCCGGTAAGAGTATATCCAAAGAACAAATGCTGCAAAAAGCCGACGAGGCGCTTTACAATGCGAAGGCGCTGGGGCGCAACCGGGTGGAATGCGCGCATCTCGAACCGGAAGCGGCGCAGTACAAACAAAATCTTTGATTTCCGATTTCCCGCCTGCATGTCCAGCCGGTTTAAATAACGACCCGCTCTGCCTGTTCCGCATATCCTTAACGCAAAGGCTGATATACGCAAGAGGGAAAGAGTCCGGAAGGACCGGCACTTGCTTTACCAAGGGCACTTTGTCTCCCTGCATGTGACTAAATGGAATTCAAGGAAGACAGGAGAAACATAGATGCCCGTCAAAGTCGCTATCAATGGATACGGACGTATCGGTCGCAATATACTGCGTGCTCTCTACGAATCTGGCCGTAACGGCCAAATCCAAATCGTAGCCATTAACGATCTGGGAGATGCAAAAACCAATGCGCATTTAACACTGTATGACACAGTGCATGGCCGTTTTCCGGGAACGGTCAGCGTCGACGGAGATCGGATGATCGTCAACGGTGACCGCATACGTGTTTTGGCGGAACGCAACCCCGCCGAGCTGCCCTGGAGCGAATTGGGAGTCGATGTGGTACTCGAGTGCACCGGCATTTTCACGACCCGGGAAAAGGCAGACGCACACCTGCGGGCGGGTGCGAAGAAAGTGATTGTTTCCGCGCCGCTTGCCTCGTCACCGGGAGGCAAGGATATCAGCGCCACCATTGTGTACGGCGTAAATCATCAGATATTAAAGGCTGAGGACAGCATTATTTCCAACGCTTCCTGTACCACCAATTGTCTGGTAACACTGCTTAAACCGTTGCAGGACAAAATCGGTATTGCAAGCGGTTTGATGACAACCATACATGCTTATACTAACGATCAAGTGTTGATTGATGTATATCACAAGGATCTGCGCCGTGCCCGCTCAGCGACACAATCTCTGATTCCGACCAGCAGCGGTGCGGCGAAATCGATCGGACAGGTTATGCCCGAACTGGATGGAAAGCTGCATGGCTTCGCGATCCGGGTGCCGGTGATCAACGTCTCAATCGTCGATTTAACCTTTACCGCCAGACGCGACACATCTGTGGATGAAGTCCATACCATCATGAAATCGGCGGCTGAAGGTCATCTGAAAAATATATTGGCCTATAGCGACGAACCGCTGGTGTCGATGGATTACAATCATACGGCCGTCTCCGCCACCTATGATGCCACACTTACCAAAGTAATCGGCGGCAGGCTGGTAAAAGTACTGGGCTGGTATGACAACGAGTGGGGATTCTCAAACCGTATGCTTGACACCACTGTCGCACTGATGAACACGAAATAAGAGACATTAATCCAGATAAATGCAGATAAAGAGCAAACGGTAATCGTTCGTTGAACCGAACTCACTCTGTGAGTTCGGTTTGAAGAAGAAAGTTTTAATGCGGTGATAAAAATCAGTACAGACTGCTAAGAATTCACATAAAGAAATCTGCGAGCATCTGCGCAAGTCCGTGGATAGAAAATATAAGAAACTATCTGGGCTTTTGATTTGTTGCCGGGGATTCATCTGGTTCGCCAAACCATTGCCGGAGTTTTTCATTGGCCCTGCTCTTGACTTCCGGTGTGATGTAGGCGGAAACGGTCGCGATCGCGGCAACCAACACGCCCAGATCGTCGGTATAACCGACAATGGGCGTTAAGTCGGGAATCGCGTCGATCATGCTGATGAAGTAACCCAGCGCACCGTAAATTGCGGTTTTGGCCCAGATCGGTGTTTCCGGCGAGCGGGAGGCGTAGTAAAGCCACAATGCCTTTTCGACTACTTCCCGGCCTGCGGCTTTCGCATAGTGGATCAGCTTGTCTTTAAAGCCGGATTCCGTGTATTGCCTTTCATAACCGTTAGGCTCGTTGGTCATGTGTAAATTAGCTCGTCACCTTGCAGCGTGTCTGAAAAAATAATGCCGACGAGCTTTATACTACAGGAGTTCGGCGGCGAGCTACGAAGTTTTTTGTCCATAACGGCATAGGGCCAGACCGGCGATTACAAAGTCGAGTGCGGCAGGGGTCAACATACCGAGAATCGATTGGTAGCTGTTGTATTTTTCAGTGTAGATATAAAGCCCCAGGTTCGCCAGGCCGAACAGGAACCAGACAAACCAGTTGACCCCGACGGCCGATCGTTGCGCGACAATGCTTAGCATTTGTATGGCCGTTGCCGTCGGGATGATAACGGCGGGAAGCCATCCGGAAATTTCAACGACAACGGGAGGCATGGAGGCTGACTCGCTAAGTCAGCGATTCAAAGACATCTTCGGCGGCCGTGACCGTCTCGGCGATATCTTGTGCGGTATGTGCGATCGACAGGAATCCGGCCTCGTAAGCGGATGGGGCCAGGTAGATGCCGCGTTCGAGCATGCCGTGGAAAAAAAGTTTGAAACGTTCGATATCGCAACGGCTGATATCGGCAAATGTTTCAATCCGGCTTTGTTTTGTGAAGAAAATCCCGAACATGCCCCCGACATGATTGCAGGTGAAAGGAACACCGATGCGATTCGCGGCTTGTTGAAGGCCGTCGATCAGTTGCGCGGTTTTGGCTGCTAACGTTTCAAAGAAGCCGGGCCGGGAAATAAGTTCAAGTGTCTTCAAGCCGGCTGTCATCGCAATAGGGTTGCCCGACAACGTGCCGGCCTGGTAAACAGGTCCCAGCGGAGCCAGCTGCCGCATGATCTCTGTCCTGCCACCGAATGCGCCTACAGGCATGCCGCCGCCGATCACTTTGCCCAATGTGGTGAGATCGGGACGGACGTTGTAGAACGCTTGTGCACCGCCCAATGCCGCGCGAAAACCGGTCATGACTTCGTCAAAAATCAGCACGCTGCCGTAGCGGTCGCACAGTTCGCGCAGACCTTCGAGAAAACCGGGTTTTGGCGGCACGCAATTCATATTGCCGGCGATCGGTTCGACAATTACGCAAGCAATATCATCGCCGTAATTTTGAAAAGCGCGAGTGACGGAATCGATATCATTGAAGTCCAGTGTGAGCGTATGTTCAGCCAGCGCGGCGGGAACACCGGGTGACGTCGGCACACCCAATGTCAGAGCGCCGGAACCGGCCTTGATCAAAAACGAATCGCCATGTCCGTGATAGCAACCTTCGAACTTGACGAGTTTGTCGCGACCGGTATAGCCCCTTGCCAGGCGCACCGCACTCATAGTGGCTTCGGTGCCGGAACTGACCATGCGCACCATGTCAATGGACGGTACCAGTTCGCAGACCTTGTCCGCCATCGCCGTTTCCAGTTCGGTAGGTGCGCCGAAACTCAAGCCGCGTTCCGCCGCCTGTTGCACGGCCTTCACAACTTCCGGGTGCGCGTGGCCGAGAATCATCGGCCCCCATGAGCCGACGTAGTCGATATATCGCTTGCCGTCGGCATCGTAGAGGTAAGCGCCCGAAGCCCGCTGAATAAACACGGGTTCGCCGCCCACGCCCTTGAACGCGCGTACCGGCGAATTCACGCCCCCGGGAATGTGCCGCTGCGCGGCTGCAAAACGCGATTGAGTCATGTCTCGGTCCAAATAAACGTAGCTTAAACCAAATCAACTGTGAAACCCAAGATCAAAAGCAATTAACCACGGAGGACACGGAGATCACAGAGAGAGAAAAGAAATAAAAGAATTCTAATGTGAAACCCACGCAAATGGACGCTAAATATTTGGGAGGTTATGAGAGTACTCAACAACCTTATTAGAAATCCATTCATTTTTATTCGTGTTAATTCGCGTGTATTCGCGGTTAATAGTTTTTTATTCCTCAGTGTGCTCCGTGTCCTCCGTGGTTAGAGTCTTTTAGTTATATAAATCAGTCAGGGCGCGGGTGGCGGCGGTAATGTCAGGTTGACCGAAGATGCCGCTGATGACGGCCAGCATGTCGACGCCGATATCGACCAGCGGTTGGGCGTTATCGGCGGTGATGCCGCCGATCGCGCAGACGGGTATCGAGAGTCCATCGCGGGCCCGGCGCAATACGTCAAAGGTTACAGGCACGGCCAGGGGTTTGCTCGGCGAAGGATAAACGCTGCCAAACGCCACATAGCTGGCGCCATTGGCTTGTGCCTGATGGGCGCGAATCAGATCGTTATAACAGGAAACGCCGATAATGGCCGTATTGCCCAGAATCCGGCGCGCCGATTGAAGGTCGGCGTCATCTTTGCCCAGATGCGCTCCGGCGGCGCCGCAGCGTTGGGCGAGCTCGACGTCGTCATTGATGATCAGCGGAACATGGAACCGGGAGCAAATCATTTGCAATGCTTCGGCCTGCTCTCGGCATAATGCCGGCGAACCGGATTTGTTTCTGTATTGGATCAAAGAAGCGCCGCCACGGATGGCCTGTTCGACGGCGGTGATCAACCGGTTGCCTGGTGCCAATGCCGCGTCGGTAACGGCATAGACGCCGCGCAAAGAGACCTCATGGGCCGGCATTAACTTGGAGGTCGTTCTGGCCGGTTTCATCTTCGTTATCGCTGCTCGCCCAGAACAGGCGGTTGGGGTGGTGCTGCCCCATGCCGAGACGATAACCGTTCTGCAGGCTGCGCCAAGTGTAATCCTGTGCCTGATCCACGGCCTCCAGCAGTTCGACTCCTTGCGCCAGGAGACCGGCTAGGGCCGCAGACAGCGTGCACCCGGAGCCGTGATAAGTGTGGGGTAAGCGCTCCCACACATACTGCTCCAGTTCGCGCTGCTCGCCGAATAAGCGGTTGATAACGCGCTCGGAGCTTTCATGCGTGCCCGTCACCAGGACAAACTTACACCCCAGCTCCTGCAGGCCCAACGCGGCGGCTTGCACATTGTCGGCCCCGGGAATGAGTTCCAGGATTTCATGACTGTTGGGTGTCAGTATGTCGGTGTAGGGAAGCAGCAGTTCAGTCATGGCATCTATCATGGAATCGGAGACCAGGATGCTGCCGCCGCCGGCAACCAGTATGGGATCAAAAACAACGGGAATGTCCGGATAATCGGCCAGGATTTCATGCACTGCCTCGATGTTTTCCTCGCTGCCCAGCAAACCGATCTTGATGGCATCCACGGGCAGATCTTCCAATACCGCGCGGGCCTGCCTGACCAGCAGTTCAGGCTCGATGGGATTGAGGCTGCT
>DASVCP010000533.1:0-2112 GCA_036381555.1 Gammaproteobacteria bacterium | reverse complement strand
GCCGTTGGAAATTTTCAAGCTGTCGTGTGTCCGGGTGGTGTAGACATTGCGGGAGCATCGGACCAGTTCTGCCGGCTCGTGCATATGCAAATATGTGAGCAGGTCCAGTCTTTTGGCACGTTCGATCTGTTCCTTGTTTACGTAGCCCATTGCCGCAGCTCCTTTTGGAAATCCAGACAGCGTCCGATGGGTATATTGTTCATCGTGCCTTACCCCTCTTTTTGGGGTACGTATAAGCTCTGCCTTCCTTCAACTTCGTAACGCCTTTCTTTTTCATGAATGCGTCTAAATCGCCTTCATGAACTTGACTGGTCACCCCGTTTGAGTCGCGGATGTAATAATACGTGTCGCCAAATCCGTTTTTCTCTTTGGATATCAACTCCAATGACGGCACGGTTTCTCCCTCCTCGATCAAGCCGGTTCCGTAACCAAAAGGCGGCAAAATCGGACAAAAGCATCCGCCGCTTGGGATGGCATACAACATGTTCATTCCTCCGGAAATAAGAAAAGGACCCCGAAGCTGGAGTCCAATTCATCATGTGATTTTACCTTTAACGGACGGGCATATCTTCGATCTGTGAAATGCTCGCACCGATACCATGTTCTTTTCCGTAATGGTCAGCAAGAAGTTCCCTTTCAGGGGTAGGAACGACGGTGTCAGACCGTTATCGCTCACGGCCCACCACCCGCCGTTCCGGCGCTTCCGGTTCATCATCAGGCACGCTGTCCACGGCTTCGTTTTCCCGTTTGTCCATGTTGAGCAGCGCATTCAATTCCGCAAGCCGCGCCGCTTTCGTTTGCAGTTCCTGCTCCTTCTCAAATGGAGCCGCGATTTGTTCCTTCGCCGTTTCCATTTGCTGCCGCAAGGTGGCAAGCTGCTCACGGGCATGCTCCAGCTTTACAGGCAAGTCGGACAAGGCATTGTTGATGCGGCTTATGTTGCCGCCTGCATCCGCTCCGAGCGTCACCGTATGACCCAGTGCGCCGCGCAGCGTGACCTTGTACTCCTTATGGAAGCTGTCAAAGGACAGCCACAAGGAAAAGCCAAGATAGCTTCCCGCTGCTTGCGGATCGGGCGACGTCATGCCCTTGCATGCGTCGAGCAAAGCCGCGCCCGCCGCCGCCCTCTCCGAATAGGTGTAATCCTTGACCGTCATGCCGGGGAATTTATCTGCCCCATCCGCCTCGGATGCCAGAGAACGTGTATACAAAGCAACGTCCTGTTCATAGCCGGCAATTCGTTCCTCCGTGGACTTGATTTGCTGCGGCAGCACTTTGAGCAGCCGGTCCTCCAGCGCATAGCGCTGGCTCAAGTGGTTGGCTTTGAGCAGCTTCAATTTGGATACCTGAATGTCCAGGTCCATTTTCTCTTTGATGTACGGGTTGCCGGTCGCCAGCGCCTTCACCTCGGCATAGGAGAGAGCCGTCTCGTCAATATCCTCGGCGGAACGGACAGGCGATTTGCTGGTCATGATCTGCGAAATGAAGCGCTGCTTGTTTTCGAGTGTCTGGTACAAATACGCGTCGAACGTGTTCTCCGTCACATAGCGAAAAATATGCACCTCGCTGTTCTGATTGCCTTGCCGGATAATGCGCCCGCTGCGCTGCTCCAGGTCTGTCGGACGTTCTTTGCGGACAGTCTATTTCACGCGCCGTTTTGGCGCTTTTTGCTGCGTACGCGCCGCTTGCTGCTTTCGATCTCCTGCTGCTTGCGGACAATGGGCCGACACGTCGGGCAGTACTTTGCCACGTTGGAAAGAGGGGAGTAGACTTCTCCGCAGCGTTGGCATGCCTTATCCGGCACAAGGCACCGCCGCGGCGTTACCTCATGGACTCGTGCGGGGTCGAGCGCCCCTACAAACTTGTAGTAAATTCGGATATGCTGCTCATAGCCGCCGCCCTCGACCTTTACCCGCTCAGATACCGTGATGCGATCAATCAGTTCATTCACGATTCTGGCCGTCAGTGTTGTGATTCCCTTGTATTCGCGAATACGTTCCACAAAGGCAGCTATGCCTTTATCGTTGCGTCCCTTGGCAACCAGTTCCGCGTCTATGGTGCTCAGTCGAGCTTCTATATTCATCTGCTCCTGCTCGTACTTCGCTGCCATCA
>DASVCP010000532.1:0-3573 GCA_036381555.1 Gammaproteobacteria bacterium | reverse complement strand
ACTTGATGATCCGGGAGCCCGCGGATGTCAGTTGGACCTGTTCGACGAGACACAACGGCTATTCGCGGTAAAAAAAGACGGGGTGGTTTACGCATACATCAACAGCTGCCCGCACACCGGGGCGCCGCTAAACTGGCAGGGCAATCAGTTCCTCAGTTACGATTCGCGTTATATACAGTGCTCCCTCCACGGCGCCATGTTCCGCATCGAGGACGGCGCCTGTATCGCGGGGCCGTGTCCGGGCACCTGCCTTCAATCCGTCCCCATCAAAGTGGAAAACGGTTTGGTTATCGTAGATGAATGATGCCGGGTTGTTCGTTGTTCAAAAGTACAACACGAATCGGCCGGTAACGAGGAATTGCAGCTAATCATCCACTGCCACCCAATTACTTTGCATATCCAGAACCGCGGCGGTATTGGTGACTGTTGCAAGACAAGCCTCGGCTCGTGACTCGGGTATTGCCGCCCATAGCTGGATCAAATACCGCGCTTCGCTGCCTTCCGACAGCTTTTTGCTGTCCATCCGCACAATATTGGCCTCGTAGTCCGCAAACACTTCGGTCATTCTGGCGATCAAGCCCGGCTGGTCCCGTCCCTGCAGGATGACGTGGTGGGTTATGCCGTCCGATGCTTTGTGCGTGGTGGCATAACCGAAAGGTCTTACCGTTACCTCCGCGCCTTTCAAGTGCTCCAATGCCTTAAGCTGCTCCGCCAGTTCCTCGGCCGGCAAGTCGGCGGGCGATTCGCAGATGGCGCCAAATTCCGCGCCTTCGCCCAAGGTGCTGAAGGTGGTATCGCCCAAATTGAGGCCAAGTTCATACAAAATGCCCGTCACTGCCGAAATTAATCCCGGCTTATCCGAGCAAACAATTGTGATCAGCAGGTTATTCTGTTTCATAATGCGCTTTTAACCTCCATTTCGCCAGTACAAGTCCGGCGGAGACGAATATTATCCAATCGCGTCCGGCGTCAATGAGCGTCAACGCCCACGGTCTATTCGCAAACTCGTTATGGGTAAACAACGGGGAAAACGAGAACGCTATCCAGCAGCCGCTGGCCAGTATAACGCCTCTGCTCGCGCAGGTTACATTCAATCTCTTAAACAACACGGCCAGCCCGTAGCAAACTAAAGCCGAGGCGCAGATGGAAATAAGAAACGGTTTATAAAAAGCCACCGTATCGGCCGGCGGAACGGCCGAAAGCCGGTATCCGGCAAGATTTATCCATTTAAACCCGAACAGATACGGCGAATACCAGGCGAAACTCAATAACTGCTGTACCACCACCAACAACCAGACGGCCCGGTGATTGATTCGATTGCCTGCCACTCGCTTGCCCCGGGTTGCCGTTACAGGTACCCGGACCAATTTCTTGACCGGTCGCCGAAAACAAAAAAGTGTGGGTTTAGCAGGGATTCCTTGGTGTTATAACGCAAGGGTTGCATATCCATCGAGGTTATCAATCCGCCCGCTTCTTCAACGACGCATTGCGCTGCGGCCGTATCCCATTCTGAAGTCGGCCCAAAACGGGGATAAAGATCGGCTTTTCCTTCGGCTACCAGACAGGCTTTTAGAGAGCTGCCCAAACTGATCAGTTCATGCGCGCCCAGCCGCTCCAGATACATACCCAGCCGGCCAGTGGAGTGACTACGGCTGCCTGTCACCCTGAACGGCTGCCGGGCGGTTTCATTCACGCGTATCGCTTGGGGTTCGCCGCCTTTGCATTGCTTGTAGGCACCGGCGCCGTGACTGGCAAAATAGAGTTCTTGAAGTACCGGCGCGTAGACCACGCCGAGCACCGGCCGATAATCATCAATAAGTGCAATATTGACGCTAAACTCGCCGTTACGTTTGACGAATTCGCGCGTGCCGTCCAGCGGATCGATCAGCCAGTATGTTCGCCACCGGCGCCGCACTTCGTAGTCGAGTATCGGTCCTTCTTCGGAAAGCATGGGCATAGAAGGAGTCAGCTTCTCCAATCCAACGGTAATGACGCCATGCGCGGCCATATCCGCTTCGGTAAGCGGAGATTTGTCTTCTTTTCTCGTCACTTCAAAGGCGGTTTCATAAACAGACAATATCCGCTCACCCGCCATTCTGGCCAAAGCGATCGTCGGCTCCTGCAGCTCCTTCAATTGGGACGACGATATCATGGAGTTATTTATTTGCTGCCGGTTCCAGCCCATCGGCCAACATATCCCGTATGATGTAAAGCGCGGCTATACTGCGCGCTTCGGTACAATCATCCCGGTTCGCCAATGTGAGCAAGTCGTTCAGGGGCCAGGCCACCACTTCCATTTCTTCGGGTTCATCACCCGGCAATTTTTCATCGTAGAGATCCCGGGCAAGAATGATTTCGGTTTTATGGCCCATGAAGCCCGGCAGCACGGTCAAGGAATTTATGTGACGTAAGTCGCGCGCGCCTTTACCGATTTCCTCCTTCAATTCGCGATTGGCTGCGTCCAGAATACTCTCGCCGGCTTCAACCCGCCCCTTGGGCAGTTGCAGTTCGTAACGATGCACACCCGCCGAGTACTCCCGAATCAACAATACCGTATGGTTATCGAGCAGCGGCACGATCAGTACAGCACCGCGGCCTTGTCCTTGAATACGGCGGTAATACCTTTGCGCGCCGTTGGAAAACCGCAAATGCATTTCCTCTATGCTGAAAACATCGTTGGCAACCTGTTCGGCGGTTAAAATTCTGCTGCTGATAATTTCAGGTTCCTTGGACATGGATATCACGTTATCATGAATCGGTGGAAAGTAGTTTCCGGCATTATCCTGACAAAACCGTAATTCGCACTCGCGTATCATAGCATGCTGAACTGGCGCTCGATCGATACCGTACTGCTGGACATGGACGGCACGCTGCTGGATCTCCACTTCGATAACTATTTCTGGCAGGAGCACCTCATTGAGCGCTATGCCGAATTGTACGGTATTCCGGTCCCGCAAAGCCGGGCACGGCTGGGCCCAAGGTTCGAGGAAATCGCCGGCAGCCTGGACTGGTATTGCCTGGATTTCTGGAGCCGCGAGTTAAACGTCAACATTTTGGAGTTGAAACGGGAAGTCGAACACCTGATCGCCATTCATCCTTATGCCGAGCAGTTTTTGCAGACCCTGCACGGCCGTAAACAGCTTGTCCTGGTCACCAACGCCCATCCGGCCAGCCTGACCTTAAAACTGGAACGTACGGGAATTCATGTCTACTTCGGCACCATTTTCAGCGCACACCAGTTCCGTCACCCCAAGGAATCCTCCGGGTTCTGGCCGAAACTGCACGAGATCCTGAAGTTTGATCCCACCCGCACCCTGCTGGTGGAAGATAATGTCTCGGTGCTGCGCGCGGCCCGCGAGTTCGGGATTCAGCACCTGCTGGCGATTACCCGGCCGGATAGCAAGGGTCATCCGCTGTCGGTGGAAGGTTTTACCGCCATCGAACATTTCGGCGAACTGTTGCCTATTTCGTTCGATGAGTAAAATGTGCGGTTTTATATCAGCGAATCTTCTTCAAAATCCCTTCAAACTCGTCGCTGCTTCGGTAATGGAAAATCAGTTTGCCCTTGCCTGA
>DASVCP010000531.1:0-8302 GCA_036381555.1 Gammaproteobacteria bacterium | reverse complement strand
CGGTCCAACAACCAATGCCGCCTCAAAACCTCCTTGTCCGACCAAAACCCTACAGCCAGCCCGGCAAGGTAAGCGGCCCCCAGGGCAGTGGTTTCAATTACTCTGGGCCTTAACACCGGCACGCCGAGCAAGTCCGCCTGGATCTGCATGAGCAGATCGTTTTTGGCCGCGCCGCCGTCGACCCGCAACTCCTTCAATGCGATACCACAGTCTTTTTGCATAGCGTCGAAAACCTCCACCGTCTGGAAAGCAATTCCCTCCAGAACCGCGCGGGCGATATGTCCCCGGGTACTTCCTCCGGTGAGGCCGAACATAGCGCCACGCGCGTATTGATCCCAATGCGGCGCGCCCAACCCTGCGAACGCCGGCACAAAATAGACACCTCCGTTATCGTCCACCTGTTGCGCCAGTGCCTGTATATCGCCGAAATCCCGGATAGCGCCCAACCCGTCCCTCAGCCAGCGCACGGCGTCGCCGGCGATAAACACACTTCCTTCGAGGGCGTAGTTGAGCCCAATGTTCTTGCTGCCTTTCGAATCGGCCAGCGGAGCGCCATCCTGCCAGGCTACCGTGGTGAGCAGCTGATGCTTTGACGTCTGCGCACATTCGCCGGTGTTAAGCATCATGAAGCAACCGGTGCCGTAGGTGTTCTTGCCCTGACCGGCGTCGAAACAGGTTTGTCCGAAAGTGGCCGCATGCTGGTCGCCGGCCATGCCGGCGATCGGCAGAGGCTTATCGAATAGCGGGATCGATGTCTTGGCGTAGATTTCCGAACAGGATTTGACAACCGGCAACATGGCTCTGGGAATCTTCAATAAGTCGAGAATCTCCTCGTCCCATTCCAATGTGTGAATATTGAACAGCAAAGTGCGGGAGGCGTTGCTTACATCCGTAACATGCACGCGTCCGCCGGTCAGCTTGTAAACCAGCCAGCTGTCGATCGTGCCAAAAGCCAGTTCCCCGGCCTGCGCGCGCTGCTTCACCCCATCAACGTTCTCCAACAGCCAGACGAGTTTGCTGGCTGAAAAATAAGCATCGAGTATCAGTCCGGTCTTGTTCTGGAACAGGGGCTGCAAATTGCGGGCTTTCAGTTCATCGATATAGGCCGAGGTTCGCCGGTCCTGCCATACGATCGCATTATGGATGGGCTTGCCGCTGCGCTTGTCCCACACGACCGTGGTTTCGCGCTGATTGGTGATACCGATGGCGGCAATATCCCCCGCACCGACTCCGGCGTTTGTCATCGCCCGCCGGATAACGTCACTTTGCACCTCCCAGATTTCATCCGCGTCATGCTCGACCCAGCCAGCATTGGGGTAATATTGCCCGAACTCCTGTTGCGCCAATGCGACAATTGAACCCGACCTGTCAAACAAAATAGCGCGGGAACTGGTCGTACCTTGATCAAGGGCCAGAATGAGATCGGCCATCACTCTTTCCTTTCGGTGTTTCCGCCGGGCCGGTGTCCGGCAGAATCCGTAAACTCCTTTTGCTTGTTTCTGTGTTTCGCGCCGTTGAGCGCATTGCCAGCACGCGTCCTGACAACCTTCAACCAGTGACGCGCCCAGGCAAACTCCAGCGCCAGGATCGCCAATCCCGCCGGTATGACCAGGAAAGCGGGCCCGGGCAACACCAACAACACAATCCCGACAAGAACCACGGTAAACCCGATAGTCCCGATCACAATCTTGCGCGCGGTTTTATACGCAACGTTTAGAGCTTCATAAACCATGTTTCATGTTTGCTTATGAGAGTTGTCCGATGCTCTTTGACAGCAAAAGCTGCAAAGACTTCCATTTTCGTCTATATAAGATGGCATATTAAAGCATCCATTCCGGACCACGTCACATTTTATGAAACTGCCGTTCGCCATCCCTTCCGAAACCTTTTACGGCGCGCTCACCTACCTCGGACTGGCGGCCGTCATATACGCGTTTCTGGTACCGACCGACCTTTACGATGCCTACAAGAAACTGCTGCGGGATGTCGAGGAAGAGCAGGCCGTTCTGGCGGTGGAACGAAAGTACCTGCGGCAGGAGCGGGATGCCCTCAGTGAACAGGTTTCAAATCCCGGCACAATGGAACGGCTGATCATGCAGGAAAAGGAACTGGCGATACGCGAAGCCAGGCTGGAAATCGGCCAGCGCCGCGTGGCGGACTTGCGCAAAGCCTGGAATAAGTCACGCATTACCTCCTTGCTGACCGGCCTGGGCGGCATCGCCGCCACTGTCACCGGCTTCATTCTCTGGCGTCGCCGGGAAAAACACAAAGAACATAAATAATCATAAAGGCGAGCCATGAATATTAAAATTTCACCCGGCGCTTCAAGTTTGCTACTGCTGGCACCATTGCGGCGTCATTCCGATGCCGGTCTGTTACTGCTGCGCGTATTGGTCGGCGCGTTCCTGGTTTGGGGAGTCTTTGACAACATTATCAGCCAGGAGCGCATGCAGGAATTCGTGGACTTCCTCGCGCAGTTCGCTTTCCCGATCCCGGAGACCATGGCGCGCCTGTCCGTCTGGGCGCAGTTCTTCGTGGGACTGGCCTTCGTCGCCGGCCTGCTGACCCGCTGGGCGGGCCTGATATGCGCCATCAATTTCATCGTCGCCCTGATCATGGTGGACGCCGCCGGCGGCATTCGTGCGTCCTTCCCCTCGGCCTGCCTGATCGTCATCGGCATCTACCTGGCACTGCACGGCGCCGGCCGTTTCAGCCTGGATTATGTACTCGAATCCAGGGGAAAACAAAAAATCTGACGTTGCGGCGCGGATAAATAATTAAAGAAAGGCAAGCCGGGTCGTATGCAAAGCCGGCGATAAACACAGCTTGCAGGTTAGGTTATCGTTAAGCGTTTTGAATTTTTCTTTGCGCGCCTTGGCGCTCTGCGTCAAGCTTCAATATCACGAAACCTCCAATACACCTGACGCCTGCTCGTCGGCATGATAAGACGATCTCACCATCGGCCCGCTGGCGACATGGCTGAAACCCAGTTCGTACCCCAACTCGGCCAGCCGCTCGAACTCGTCCGGGTGCACGAAACGCTTGACCGGCAAATGGTGTTTGCTGGGTTGCAAATACTGCCCCAGCGTCAGCATGTTGACGTCGTGTGCGCGCAGGTCGCGCATAACCTGCTCGATTTCCTCGATCTCTTCACCCAATCCCAGCATCAGACCGGACTTGGTGGGCGCATCGGAATTGATTTCCTTGAACGCCGCCAACAGTTCCAGCGAGCCTTCGTACACAGCGCCTGGACGGGCGGCGCGGTACAGGCGCGGCACGGTTTCCAGGTTGTGATTGAACACGTCCGGCACCGCGTCTTCGAAGCAGGCCAGCGCCCGTTCTACCCGGTTGCGAAAGTCCGGCACCAGCACTTCAATTTTGGTCTGCGGGCTGCGCTGTCGGATTTCGCGAATACAAGCCGCGAAGTGGGCGGCACCGCCGTCGCGCAGATCGTCGCGATCGACGGAGGTAATGACAACATAACTTAAATTCAGATTCGCGATCGCTTCGGCAAGGTGTTGCGGTTCGTGCTCGTCCAGCGGATTCGGCCGGCCGTGCGCGACATCGCAAAAAGGGCAGCGGCGTGTGCAGATGTCGCCCATGATCATAAAGGTGGCGGTGCCCTTGCTGAAACATTCGCCCAGGTTCGGACAGCTGGCCTCTTCGCAAACCGAATGCAAATTCATCTCCCGCAGCAACTGCTTGATGCGCTGCACGCGCGGCGAACCGTGCGACTTGGCCCGTATCCACGCGGGTTTGCGCATCACCTGCTCGACGGGTTGGATTTTTACCGGGATTTTGGCCAGTTTGTCGTGGCCGCGCTTATGTCCCTGGGGATCGGAGCGGGAAGGCGCGGTAAAATCGGATTCGGACATGGGAAGGAGTTCCAATCTAGGGCCTGTTAACACTATTACCGGACGACAGTATACCCCATCTGCCTGGCCAAAATCCTGGCGAGCTTTTCCCGGACGGTGTCGCGGCTGTCGGCAATCCCCAAGTCCCGCATACGGGTGACTTTAAGACCTTGATAACCGCAGGGGTTAATCCAGTCAAAGGGTTTCAGATCGCCGTCCACGTTCAGTGCCAGACCATGGTAACTGCAACCCCGGCTGACCCGGAGTCCGAGGGCCGCGATCTTATCACCGTTAACATAAACACCCGGCGCGTCGGCACGCGCAACCGCTGCAACACCGTACTCTCCCAGCAACCCAATTACCGCCTGCTCCAGGTGGCTGACCAGCTGCCGGACATTGAGTTTTCTGCGGCGTATATCGAACAGCACGTAGACAACAATCTGCCCCGGCCCGTGATAGGTCACCTGCCCGCCGCGATTCGTTCTGATCACGGGAATATCGTGAGGATCGATCACATGCTCCGTCCGTCCGCCCACGCCCTGCGTAAACACCGGTGGATGCTCGACAAACCACAACTCGTCCGCGGTATCCGCATCACGCCCGCGGGTAAACGCCTCCATCTCCCGCCAGATCGGTTCATAGTCGCGGGTTCCCAGATCTCTAATGATGAGAGGGTTTTTCATAAAAAGAATTTAATCAAAAAACCATCAAAATATCAGGATGAGCGGTGAGCTCCATGTAGATACTGTCAAGCTGGGCGCGGCTGGTGGCGGTGATGGTGACGGTGATGCTGATGTATTTGCCACGGCGGCTGGGGTTGGTTTTAACGTTGACCGTGTCGAAATCCTCGACGTGCCGGCTGACGATTTCAATCACGGTCTGTTCCAGGCCGATAATGCCCCGGCCCATCGCTTTAATCGGAAACTCGCAGGGAAACTCGAATAAAGTTTCATCGGCTTCACTCATGCTCCAGGTTTCCCATGATCAGCTCGCTTTTGTACGCTTGGTAATGTTCATACATTTTCCTCCATAACGGCCCCGGCCGGCCGTCGCCCACCGGCTTGTCGTTCAACGACGTCACCGGCGCGATCTCCTTGTTGGAACTGGTAATCCAGATTTCATCCGCAACCGCCAATTCACCCAGATGGATATCGCGCTCATCGTGGGCGACACCGTACCGGCCGGCGAGCTCCAGCACCAGATCGCGGGTAATGCCGGGCAGCAAATAGTCGCTCTTGGGGGGAGTGGAAACAACACTTTCTTTAACGATAAAGAAGTTGCTGGCCGTGCATTCCATGGCATAACCGTTGCGAATAAGAATCGCCTCGTCCGCCTGCCGGTCCCTGGCGATTTGATGCATCAGCACATTCGGCAGCAGTGCCACGGTTTTCAAATGGCAATATTGCCAGCGTATGTCATCAAGCGTAATGGCGCGCATTCCCTTTTCCAATAACCCGGGTTTGGGCGGCTTCAACGGCATACTCATGGCGAAAACCGTCGGCGGGCAATTCAGCGGGAATAGATGTTCGCGGACGGCCCCCGCTCCCCGCGTAACCTGCAAATATACCGACTGCTCACCGCCGCCGTTCATTTCCACCAGCCGCTGCAGCACGGCCCGCCACTGCGCATGAGTTAACGGATTCGCCAGTCGTATGCCCGCCAAACTGCTATCAAGCCGGGCGAGATGTTCATCGAATCTAAACAGCCTCCCACCGTAAACGGGAATTACTTCGTAGACGCCGTCGGCAAACAAAAACCCGCGATCCAGCACAGGCACCCGGGCCTGCTCCAACGGCAGATATTCATCGTTTAGATAGACGATGTTCATTCCAGCATGTACACAACATGATCGATAATGCGCTGGAATATATTGCCGCGCTCGACGCCGCCGAACGCGATAAGCGGCACTTCGCGGATGGCTTCGCCGTTCAGCTCCACGATCAATTGCCCCAAAACTTCATGTTGCTCCACCGGCGCAAAAACGTCCCGCCTGACATTCATGGTTGACTTCAAGTTATCGTATTCACCGCGTGGAATCGTCACGTAAAGGTCTTCGGCCAAACCGACCTGCACAGACTCCACACCGCCTTTCCAGACTCGAACATCCTTGATTGAATCGTTTCCGGCAAATAATCTGGCGGTTTCAAAGAAGCGGAATCCGTAATTCAGCAGACTTTGCGAGTACTTGATCCGGGCATCATTATCCGCGGTACCCATTACCACCGCCAACAGCCGCATACCGTCGCGTTCTGCGGATGCCGCCAGACAATATCCCGCCGATTCAGTATGCCCGGTTTTGATACCGTCGACCGAATCGTCCTTCCATAGCAGGGTATTGCGGTTTGATTGTGAGATATTGTTGTAAGTAAACCGCCTTTCGGAAAACATTTGATACAGTTCGGGAAAATCGCGAATCAATGCGCGACTCAGCGTGGCGACGTCGCGCGCGCTGGTGTAATGACCTTCCACCGGCCAGCCCGTGCTATTGAGGTAATGCGTGTTGGTCAATCCCAGTTTCTCCACATAAGCATTCATAATATCCACAAACGCCGCCTCGGTGCCGCCGACATGTTCCGCCAGCGCCACGCTGGCATCGTTACCGGATTGAATAATCAACCCCCGCAAAAGATCAGCTATGCTGACCCTGGTGTTTACTTCGGCAAACATCCTCGACCCTTGCATCCAACCGGGCACTTCCGGATTACGCCAGGCTTTTTCGCTGATTAGCGCCTTATCATCGAGGGAAAGCCTGCCGTTGCGGATTGCATCGAACACTACGTAAGTCGTCATGATCTTGGTGATGCTTGCCGGCTCAATGCGCATATCGGCGTTTTCTTCGGCAATGATTTCACCGCTATGAAAATCCTGCAGAATATATGCACTGGCCGCCATCTCCGGCGGCGCCGGTACGGGCACTGAACCTGACAAAGGCGTTGCCCGCAATCCCGGAATAAAACAAAGGAAAGCCAACAATATTAATCTGGTAGATAAACGCATCATAAGCAAAAAATCCGGACCGGAAGTTAAGCGATTAAGTCGCTACTAAAATGAAAGAAAGAGTGTTTTTAAGGGGGCTGTATTCTAACGCGCGCCAACACCGCCGAAAACAGAATATTTTCAAGGCTGCTCAATGTCACTCGATCACCACCTGGTATTCGGAAAACCCCAACCCTTCCAGGCGAGCCACTACGTCATCGGTGGCGCTGACCGAGTGCAACGGGCCGATACGTACACGATGCAGCGATTTCTCCCGCTCAATGATATCCAGTATCTGCACGCCGGTGAAGCGGGCCTGCAAAAGCCGGTCTAACAACTGGTCGGCGTTGTTTCTTGAAGCAAACGCGCCGACCTGGATATAGATACGGTTACGCAAATGCGACTGATCGCGCCAATCAACCGCAACCCCATCAGGCAGCTTGCCTTCGGCAACCGTAAGGATTCTGTCCTGGGTTTCTCCCACTGCCCGTACTTCCACCAGGGCGGTTCCACTGTGCACCATATCGAGTTTTTGCGCGGCCGCATATGACAAATCGATGACCCGGTTTTGATGAAAGGGTCCGCGATCATTTACACGTACCACCGTGCTTCGTCCGTTGCTCAAGTTCGTAACCCGGACGTAAGTGGGCAATGGCAACGTTTTATGGGCTGCGGTCATGGCGTACATATCGTACTTTTCGCCGTTGGATGTGCGGCGGCCGTGAAACTTCTTGCCATACCATGAGGCGATGCCTTGCTCCACATAGCCGCGGCTGTTGCTCATCACGAAATAACGCTTCCCCAGCACCACGTACGACTCGGGGTTGCCATACGCACTCAATGGCTCGTTTCTCGGCACCGCATCAGCCTGAACGAAGGAGCGAGGGCCGCCGCACCCGCTTAGCATCAGCAAACTTATCGCTGAGACGAGGTACCTGCCAAACATGAAAGCAATATAAATTCGTTTTGATTGGATATTCATTTCTTATTCGCCATCACCTGAGATTGATAAGCCCGATGAACTTCCTGGCCTAGCTGATAAACCGCCATCGCATACATCGCGCTATGATTGTAGCGCGTGATCACATAAAAATTCTGTAATCCCAGCCAGTACTCGTCACCGGCATCGCCTTGCAGTTTGATCAGAACCGCTCTCTGATCCGCCGGAACTTCATCGACGCTGTACACGCCTTTTTGTGAGAAGGTTTCCAGGTTCATAACGGGCTTTAATCCTTTCCGGCCGCGCTCCACCGCCAGATCGGATAGTCCCCGGACCTGTTCGTCGAGCCGTGCGCGGACAATCACCTCTTCACCCGGCCGCCAGCCGTGTCGCTTGAAATAGTTGGCAACGCTGCCGATTGCATCCACCGGATCATTCCAAAGATCGCGCCTGCCGTCACCGTTGAAATCCACGGCATAGTGGCGGTAACTGCTGGATATGAACTGCGGCCAACCCATTGCGCCGGCATAAG
>DASVCP010000530.1:0-4734 GCA_036381555.1 Gammaproteobacteria bacterium | reverse complement strand
TTGGCCATTGAACAGCAGGGCGGTCGTGTCCGTGACCGCTTCAACAGCGGAAGCACCATGGTTACCTTGCCCAATACCCGGGCCGGCCTGCTAATGGTTTTCCGTGTGTTCGATAAAGTCAGTTACGGCTTGATCATGAGTTCCACCAGGGCGGTGCAAACTCGCGATATCGTTCGCAATCCGGCCCCGTCAGCGGACGTATTAACCCAGTAAGCTGTGCCGCCACCCTCCTCTACAAGGGATCGTGGGCCGACAGAAACCGCACTGACGGGTTGGCTGAAATTACAGCACGCGCCCGGACTCGGATTGGCCGGGGCGCATGATTTACTCTCCCGTTATGGCAGCGTGGCCGGTATTTGCAATGCCGGTCGCGAGCAACTCAGAACAAGTGGCATCAGGACAGAGAGCATTGATTACCTTCTGGCCGATTCCAGCAGCGTGGAGGTTGATAAAGCCCTGTCATGGGGCCAACAACCCGGGCATCACCTGATCGGGCTGGACGATCCTCGTTACCCAGCTCTCCTGAAAAACATCGACAAGCATCCTTTGCTTTTGTACGTACAGGGCAACCCGGCTTTGTTGCGCGAGCCGCAACTCGCCATCGTCGGCACCCGCAATCCCACGCCCGGGGGACGGGAAACAGCCTCCGGATTTGCCGAATATTTGGCCCGTGCCGGCCTGGTCATCACCAGCGGCCTTGCCCTTGGTGTCGACGGCGCCGCCCATGAAGGTGCGCTCAGGGCCGAGGGAGCTACGGTGGCTGTCATGGCCACCGGCGCCGATCAAATTTACCCCGGGCGCCATCGGGGTCTTGCCGAACGTATTCTCAAAACCGGCGCCGTGATCACCGAAATGCCGTTGGGTACTCAGCCGCTGCCGGCGCTGTTCCCGCAGCGTAACCGTATCATCAGCGGTCTTAGCCTTGGCACGCTGGTGGTTGAAGCCGCGTTGCGTAGCGGTTCACTGATTACAGCACGGTTGGCCATGGAACAGGCACGCGAAGTCTTTGCAATTCCCGGCTCGATACACAATCCTCTGGCCCGCGGTTGTCACAGACTTATCCGTCAGGGCGCGAAGCTGGTTGAATCGGTGCAGGATATCCTCGAAGAGCTGGCTCCCCAGCTCATGGCCGTGCTGCAGGACACCGGCTCCCAACCCGAACGTGAAACCGGGGATATCCCTGAAGAACTGGACTCGGATTACCAAAAACTGCTGGAAGCGATGAGCTTCGACCCGGTTTCCATCGACCTGCTGGTGGAGCGAAGCAGTCTTACCGCGCAGGAAATCGCCTCCATGTTGCTGATTCTGGAACTGAACGGTCATATATGCGTGCGGCAGGGCGGACTGTATCAACGCCTGCGATAATTTTTAAATGATTGATAAAAAAGAATTTTTCCGGCGTTTTCCTGCCAAACAAGCGTGACCGGACCGAAGTTTTTTCCATTTTTCATTTGATTGCCGCCGTCGTTTTGTGCAATTAATAGGCGCGCTGGCCGTTTTAGAACCCCGGGACGGCCCCGAATCGAGTTTATGTCAAGTTTCAATACGAACCGTACGATATAAAGGCATGAGTAAAAACCTGGTCATTGTGGAATCTCCCGCCAAATCCAAAACCATTAAAAAATATTTGGGTAAGGATTTCGAAGTCA
Source organism: Gammaproteobacteria bacterium (assembly GCA_036381555.1). Classification (GTDB taxonomy): domain Bacteria; phylum Pseudomonadota; class Gammaproteobacteria; order HTCC5015; family HTCC5015; genus DASVCP01. Next base: position 3,085 of record DASVCP010000530.1, on the reverse strand, counting down.
TGGCGTCCTACGGACATGTTCGCGATCTTGTCCCCAAGGAAGGCGCAGTCGATCCGGCGCATGGTTTTGCAATGAAGTACCAGCCGATAGAGAAAAACGAGAAGCATGTCGACGCGATCAGAAAAGCGATCAAGAAGGCCGACGCGCTTTATCTGGCCACCGACCCCGATCGCGAAGGCGAGGCCATTTCATGGCACTTGAAAGAATTGCTGGAAGAAGACGGATTGCTCAAGGAAAAGCCCGTGCACCGCGTGGTTTTTCATGAAATCACCAAGAAAGCGGTCAATGACGCCATCGCCAATCCCCGCACGCTGTCCAATGACCTGATTTATGCGCAACAGGCGAGACGCGCGCTGGATTATCTGGTGGGTTTTAATTTGTCACCGCTGCTCTGGAAAAAGATTCGACGCGGATTGTCGGCAGGCCGCGTGCAAAGTCCCGCCCTGCGTTTGATCGTCGAGCGTGAACAGGAAATCCGCGCCTTCAAAGCGCAGGAGTATTGGACCGTTGAAGCCGACCTGAAAAAGGGCCGCAAGGCGTTCGGCGCCAAGCTCAACGTTCTTGGCGGCGAAAAAGTCAAACAGTTTTCGCTGACCAACAACAAGTCGGCTGAGAAAGCCCGCAATACACTGCTCAAGGCCGCCGCCGGCACACTGGTGGTCAGCAAGATAGACAAGAAACAGCGTAAGCGCAATCCGCCGCCGCCGTTCACCACTTCGACACTGCAGCAGGAATCGGTGCGCAAACTGGGTTTTTCCGCGTCAAAAACCATGCGCGTGGCGCAGCAACTTTATGAAGGCGTGGACCTCGACAGCGGTACTGTCGGTCTGATCACCTACATGCGCACGGACTCGGTCACGCTTGCCAATGAAGCACTCGCCGAGATACGCCAGTTGATCGCCGAGCGTTACGGTGAAGACAATCTCCCGAAAGAGGCGGTCGCTTATAAAAACAAGTCCAAGAACGCGCAGGAAGCCCATGAAGCCGTTCGTCCCACGTCGGCCTTCAATCATCCCGACGATATCAAAAAGTACCTGTCACCGGAACAGTACAAACTTTATAACCTGATCTGGAAGCGCACGGTTGCCTGTCAGATGGTGCATGCGACATTGGATACCGTCGCCGTCGACCTGAACGCGTCGGACAAACACGCTTTTCGCGCCAACGGTTCGACCATCAAGCATGCCGGCTTTATGGCAGTATACCAGGAAGGCCAGGACGACCAGAATAATGACGACGATGAAAAAATGCTGCCGCCGTTGGAGCAAGGCGAAAAGGTCAAACTGTTGGATATTCGCGCCGAGCAGCATTTTACCGAGCCGCCGCCGCGCTATACGGAAGCCACTCTGGTGAAATCCCTGGAAGAGCACGGCATCGGCAGACCGTCCACCTACGCTTCGATCATCTCCACTTTGCAGAATCGCGAGTATGTCGAGATGGACAGCAAGCGTTTCGTGCCCACCGACGTCGGCGAAGTGGTCAATAAATTTCTAACCAACTATTTCACCAAGTACGTCGATTACGACTTTACCGCGCAACTCGAAGATGAACTCGATTCGATTGCGCGCGGCGAAAAGGACTGGGTGCCGGTAATGGAACAGTTCTGGTCGCCCTTCAAGGGCCTGGTCGATAAAACCGAAACCGATGTGTCGCGTAAGGACGTCACTTCGGAAAGCATGGACGAAGCCTGTCCGAAGTGCGGCAGCCCGCTGGAACTCAAGCTTGGCCGTCGCGGCAAGTTTATCGGCTGCACCACGTATCCCGAATGCGATTACACCCGTAACGCCGGCGAGGACCAGAGTTCGGAACCGGAGGTCATCGAGGATCGCAAGTGCCCGAAATGCGACTCCGCCCTGGTAATCAAGTGGGGCCGTTACGGCAAATTCATCGGTTGCAGCAACTACCCGAACTGCAAGCATATCGAGTCGCTTAACAAGCCCGCTGATACCGGCGTACAGTGTCCGGAGTGCAAACAGGGCAGCATACTGGAGCGCCGTTCGCGGCGCGGCAAAACCTTTTACTCCTGTTCGCGCTATCCCGACTGCAAGTACGCCATCTGGAACCTGCCGGTTGCCCAGCCATGCCCGAAGTGTCAGTGGCCGATCACCATGGTGAAAACCACCAAGCGACGCGGCACGGAAAGAATCTGTCCCCAGGAAGGCTGCGATTTCACGGAACCCGCCGAGGAACTGGCGCCTAAGACAGGCACGTGAGCGATCTCAAAGCCACTATCGACATACTTCATCGCGGCGGCATCATTGCTTATCCCACTGAGGCCGTTTACGGACTGGGTTGCGATCCTGACAATGAAGTCGCCGTTCTGCGCTTGCTGGAAATCAAGCAGCGTCCGCTAGAGAAAGGCCTGATCCTGATCGCCGCCGATCCCGCTCAACTCGAGCCATACATTGTACCCTCCGTCTTCGCGCAGTACCCGGACGTGCTGGCCAGTTGGCCGGGACCGAACACCTGGCTGCTGCCGTGCAAAGCGGATACACCCCTTTGGCTAAAAGGTATTCACGATACACTTGCCGTGCGTATTACCGCGCATCCGCTGTGCGCTGATCTATGCCGGGCCTTCGGCAAACCGCTGGTATCCACCAGCGCCAACCCAAACGGCTTCGAGCCGGCGCGCACGGCGGCGGAAGTCAGGAGCATGTTCAGCGATAATCAGCTCGACCTGGTGGTGGAAGGCGAAACCGGCGGACTCGCAACCGTCAGTTCCATCCGTGACGCCAGAACCGGCAGGCAAATCCGATAACACGCATGACCATTGTCGACAAACAGGCCGTCGAATCCTACCTGCTCGATTTGCAGGACCGTATCTGTCAGGCGTTGCAAACCGCGGACGGCGGCGTGTTTCGGGAAGACCTTTGGGAACGCCCCGAAGGCGGCGGCGGCCGCAGTCGTGTTATCAGCGAGGGCGAGGTATTCGAAAAAGGCGGCGTGAATTTCTCCAGCGTAACGGGCGAGCGGCTGCCGGCGTCGGCCACCGCTCACCGGCCCGAACTGGCCGGCCGTCACTTTCAAGCCATGGGCGTTTCGCTGGTCATGCACCCGCGCAACCCTTATGTGCCCACTTCACACG
>DASVCP010000529.1:0-4909 GCA_036381555.1 Gammaproteobacteria bacterium | reverse complement strand
AAACCGTCGACGCCGCCCAGATCCAGGAACGCGCCGTAATCGGTCAGATTCTTGACGACGCCCTTGACCTCCATGCCCTCCTGGAGATTTTCCAGCAACTGCTGCCGTTCCGCGCTGAACTGATCTTCAACTATCGCCCGGCGGGACACCACGACATTGTTGCGGCGGCGATCCATTTTGATCACCTTGAAATCCAGCGTTTTCCCTTCCAGATTGGATGAGTCGCGGACCGGCCGCACATCGACCAGCGAGCCCGGCAGAAAGGCCCTGATATCGTCGATCTCGACGGTAAAACCGCCCTTGACCTTGCCGGTGATAATACCTTCCACGGCTTGATCGTTATTATGCGCTTTTTCCAGCGCCCGCCAGGTGTGTTCGCGTTTGGCTTTTTCCCGTGAAAGCCGGGTTTCACCATAGCCGTCTTCAACACTGTCCAGAGCGACTTCAACCACGTCGCCCACGCTGACTTCCAACTCGCCCCGCGAGTTGGTGAATTGAATAATAGGGATAATGCCTTCGGATTTAAGGCCTGCGGATACGACAACAACGTCGGAGCGGATATCTACCACGGTACCGTCGATAATCGTACCGGGGCGCATTTCAGTGTTGGCTAAACTGGCTTCAAATAACTCTGCGAAACTCTCACTCATGTAAAAAACAACCTGTATGTTAAGTTGACCACGCATTAATCCCGTCCCGGCAGCCCCGCCCTCAAAACCAAAGAGGCGGAACTTAAGTCCCTGGAATTAATCACGGTTATTAATAAAAAGCCGCAAGCATCCTGCCAACGGCGCGTTCAAGTCCGGCGTGACTGTTTCACAAAACGCCGGTACGCGATATAAGCGCAAACATCGATGATGTTCGACCTTCGAATGGACGCGTTCCGGTCATGCCCCGCGCATCACCGGAACCTGGAATTCCGTCAACTGGAAGGATTTCCGGCGCCGGTCAGGCCTTTCGCCTTGACCGCGGCAAACACCACGTCGCAAACTTCGGGAACCCCCATTGCCGTGGTGTCGAGTACTAAGGCATCAGCGGCAGGTTTAAGAGGAGATGTCGCCCGATTAAGGTCGCGCTCATCCCTTGCGCGAATATCCCGTAAAAGATCGGCGAGATTAGCACCAATTCCCTTTTGATTCAACTGCTTATAGCGCCTTTCGGCCCGCGCCTCGTCGCTGGCGGTCAGGAATATTTTTAAATCGGCTTGTGGAAAAACCACGGTCCCCATGTCGCGGCCGTCGGCAACCAGGCCGGGGGGCCGCGCAAACGCCCGCTGGCGGGCCAGCAGGGCTTCCCGCACCGAAGGAATCGCCGCCACAATCGAGGCCGAACGACCGCATTCCTCGGTCCGCAATTCACCTGAAACGTCTTCACCTTTTAAATAGGTCTGCACCCCCTCGCCCGCTTTGGCGTCGAAGGCGATGTCCAAATTGAGGGCAATCCTGGCCAATGCCGGACCGTTTTCCAGGTCAACGCCTTCCCGGTTCGCGGCCAGCGCCACCAGTCGATACAGTGCTCCGCTGTCGAGCAACTGCCATTGCAGCCAATCCGCCAGCCGTTGACTGATCGTGCCTTTCCCTGATCCGGAAGGGCCGTCCACGGTAATAATGGGAACCTTGCTCACAGGCGGGACAATCCTTTTAAAAAGACCAATAAACCGCGCAGTTCCTTAGGCATTGTGTACTTCTAGCGACAGACCGGCCGAGGCAGCCAATCGGGCAAACCCGGGGAACGAGGTATTCACATTGGCGCAGTCCCGAATCAGGATCTCGCCGCCGGCCCGCAAGGCCGCCATCGAGAAGGCCATGGCGATACGATGGTCTCCGTGGCTTTGGACCTCGCCTGCCTGCAGTCTGCCGCCTTCAATGACAATCCCGTCCGGCCGGGGTTCCGCCCGGATTCCCAACGCCTGAAGCCCGTCCGCCATGACCTGAATGCGATCGCTTTCCTTGACCCGCAACTCCTCCGCGCCCCTCAGCACGGTGGTCCCCGATGCACAGGCCGCGGCGACGAACAAAACCGGAAATTCGTCGATGGCCAGCGGCACGAGCGCCTCCGGGATTTCGATGCCTTTCAGTTTGGCCGCGCGAATCCTGATATCGGCCACGGGTTCCCCGCCGGCCATGCCTTCATTGGTCAGTTCGATGTCGGCGCCCATCAAACGCAAAATATCGATAACGCCCGTACGGGTCGGATTGATGCCCACCTGCTCCAATACCAGTTCGGCGTCTTCGCCGATGCTGGCGCCCACCATATAAAACGCGGCGGAGGAAATATCGGCGGGAACCTGAATATCCTGCGCATGCAAAGAGTGTCCGCCCTCCAACGCGATGCGGTTACCCTGACGCCGCACAGGATAACCGAATGCCTGCAACATTCTTTCGGTATGGTCCCGGGTCGGGGCGGGCTCAATAACCGCCGTCTCGCCGTCCGCATACAACCCGGCCAGGAGCAGGCAGGACTTCACCTGGGCACTGGCCATCGGCATGCTGTACTCGATTCCTTTCAGCCTCGAACCGCCCATGATACGCAATGGCGGGCAACCTTCACGGCTGTCGATTCGGGCGCCCATCCTGGCCAGCGGTTCGGTCACGCGTTTCATCGGCCTTCGGCTCAGCGATTCGTCACCTTCCAGAATCGTCTCGAACGGTTGCGCCGCCAGCAGACCGGCCAGCAATCGCATCGACGTGCCGGAGTTACCCATGTATAGCGGCTTACCAGGCGCTTTCAGACCTCGCATTCCCACGCCTTGAATAGTCAAGCTTCCATCGACGGGATCGGTAATGGAAACCCCCATTGCGCGAAAAGCGTGCAAAGTATTGAGGCTGTCCTCGCCCTGCAAAAATCCGCTTACCCGAACCGTGCCGTCGGTCAGGGAACCCAGCATGATTGAGCGATGGGAAACCGACTTGTCACCCGGCACCCGTATCCGGCCATGGAGGCTGCCGCCCGGTTTGGCCAGGTAAACAATTTCATCAGACATCGATACCACCTTTAACCGTTAAACTTGTCACGGGCCGCTTTCGCCCGGCCGAAAATCTTCAGCAACGTTTCCCCATCACCCGTTTCGATTGCCGCGACCAGTTCGTTCAAATCCGCCTGGTAAAGCCGGATTGCCTGCAAAATGGCGTCCCGATTGCGTAAACAAATATCCCGCCACATGACGGGGTCGGCGCCGGCGATGCGGGTAAAGTCGCGGAAGCCGCCCGCGGCGAAACGAAATATTTCCTCGACGTTATCCTGCTTGGCCAGGCTGTCCACCAAACCGAACGCCAGCATATGAGGCAGATGGCTGGTAGCCGCCAGCACCCGATCATGGTGCTCGACGGCGGTGAGTTCGACGATGGCGCCGGCGGCTTCCCACATCTCCCTCACCCGCGCGACGGCATCGGGGTCTGTGTCCGCAAGCGGCGTCAATATCACTCGCCGGCGTTGAAACAAGTCGGTTAGCGCGGCTTCATAGCCGCTTTTTTCCGTGCCGGCAATCGGATGCCCGGGCACGAAACAGGCGGGAACCTTACCGAACGCGCGGCGCGCATCGTCGATCACCGACGCCTTGGCGCTGGCCGCGTCCGTCAACACCGCGCCAGCTTTAAGATGGCCGCGGATTTTTTCAAAGACCTCCGCGCACGAGTTCAGCGGCACCGCCACCAACACCATGTCTGCGTCTTTGACGCCGGCGGCAAAATCGGTTTCAAAATCATCAATGACGCCGGCCGCCACCGCACCTTGCAAACGCGCGGCATCGCGCCCGACGCCCGTAATCCGCCGGCAATAACCCGCCTGTTTCAACGCCAGCGCCAGCGAACCGCCGATCAAGCCAACGCCGATGATGCTAAGGTGTTTAATCATGCCAAGAAACCAACAGCAAAAGAACTATTCTCACGCGAATACCGCTCTCGACTATCCTGCCTTCGCGGCATTAGTGCATCCATGCACGTCGGCGCTAAGGCGCGAAAAGTACCAAACAGGAAAAGGCCAAACATCTTTATAAAAACATGGTGATCCAGAAATGCTTTAAAGTAAAAACTTCTATCGACTTATTTCCTTCGCGCCTTAGCGCCTTCGCGTGAGATATTTTTTTACGCTAACTTAAGTAGAACCAACTTAGAGAACCGCCCGCGGGTAGGAGCCCAGCAGTTTTAATAGTGCGGCTTCTTTTTCCAGGGCGCGCAGGGCGCGCTGCATGGGCAAATCTTCGGCGTGGCCTTCCACATCGATAAAGAACACGTACTCCCAGGTGCCGCGGCGTGACGGCCGGGACTCGATGCGGGTCATGCTGCGCTCGTAGTTCGCCAGCGGCGCCAGCAAATTATATAAAGCGCCCGCCTGGTTCTTGGCGGAAACCATGATAGAGGTTTTATCCTTGCCGCTGGGCGGCACCGATTGCTTGCCGATCACCAGGAAACGCGTGGTGTTATCGGGCTCGTCTTCGATATTCGAGGCAAGCACCTGCAGTTTATAAATCCCGGCGGCATGCTCGCTGCCGATCGCCGCCGTGCCTTTTTCCTCCGACGCCAGCCGCGCCGCCTCGGCATTGCTGCTGACAGCCACACGCGGCACACCAGGCAGATTCGAGTTTAACCATTCGCGGCACTGCGCCAGCGCCTGTTGGTGCGCGGTCACTTTTTTGATCGACTTCAGTGACGATGCTTTACCCAGCAAATGGTGATGCACCCGCAACAGCACTTCGCCGCATATTTTCAGCGGCGAGTTGATAAACATGTCAAGGGTATGGCTTACCACGCCCTCGGTGGAGTTTTCGACCGGCACCACCGTGAACTGCGCGCCTCCGGACTCGCAGCGCCGGAACGCCTCGTCCACCGAGGCGACCGGCAGCGCCTCGACCGCAGCGCCGAAATGCTTGCGCACCGCCTGCTCGCTGAACGTGCCTTCGGGTCCGAGGTAG
>DASVCP010000528.1:0-5017 GCA_036381555.1 Gammaproteobacteria bacterium | reverse complement strand
CTTCCGGACGCTACGAAATCATTTCTGCAGTTCAGGAATAGGCTTTCAACCGCCCTCTCGGGGGCGGTTTATTCTCAATCCTTTGAGAGCTTTTGGAAATATCGGCTCGTGCATCAACTTGGGAATTAATTTGGAAACCGCCGCTTAATTTATCGTTAATTTCAGCGTGCGTCGTGGTTAATGAACACGTAAAAAGCCATCTTTCTTTTGATTATCAAAAACTTATAGAGAGTTTCTTACGAACTGCATCAATCGCAAAATCATGTGTTTTGCATGTTGACCCGCGCATAGGGATTATTAACAATAGCAACCTTGTTGCTTGGGGCGGTTTGCGACTGTTTAACGCAGATTCGGGCCGCTGATGAGCACAGGGGAGGGGAAAAATAAGCCAGGACGTTTAACGACGTTTCACATGACGCCGTTAGGCGTCCTGCTTTATCTTTTGTATATTGATTGCGGGTTTTCTCGCCTGCCGATGTAACCGGTTCCACCTGTCGTAAAGTAGGCCGGCCAGCGCCCGTAATCGCTCCATGATCTGATTCCCCTTTAGGCATCGATGCGGCCCCCTGTGTCCGGATAGTTGCCGCGTGACCGGTGGTTTCCGGTGCTTGCGCGCGGCGCTGGATAAATGTTTATCAATAAGAGGCACTCGTTATGAGAATCAAACTGTTTTTAACGGCACTGATCGCGCTGGCTTGTTCGTTAAGTCAGCCGGCGGCGGCCGTCACTTACTCCGCGGCCGACGGGAAACTGTATAAAGACGGCACGGAAATTACGCTTTACGGTTTGAACTGGTTCGGGATGGAGACCGGCGACCGTGTGCTGCACGGTCTCTGGACCGGGCGCCAAGTCGCCGATTTCATGGCGGATATGACCGGCAAGGGCTTTAACGCCTTGCGCCTGCCGCTTTCGCCGGAAACCATCAACCCCGGTTTTCCGATTGACTCCGGTCCGTTCTCCGGCGAGGACTGCGAGGTGATGTGCGGAAATGACGGCCGTACCGGTTTGGAATATGTACTGGGCAAAGCGGAAGAATTCGGCATGTATGTGTTGTTGGACTTCCACACCTGCAATCCGGCCAACCTGGGCAGCGCGTTGCCCGGAAGCCCGACCGGCTGCTCGGGATACACCGTGAGCGATTGGCTCACCGACCTTCAGACCATGGCATCGCTGAGCTTGACCTATACCAACGTTGTCGGCATCGACTTGACCAATGAGCCACATGCGTTGACCTATGCCGATTGGGCGAACCTCGCCTCACAAGGCGGACAGGCGGTTTTAAGCATCAATCCAAATGTGACTGTCTGGGTGGAAGGCGTCGGCAACAATTCCGACAACGGCGGCCACAGCGCCAACTGGGGGCAAAACCTGTTGGAAGCGGGCGACATTCCCGGCATTCCCAACAACCGGCTGGTTTTCTCGCCGCACTCCTACGGCCCCAGCGTCGCAATCCTGCCCGAGTTCAGTGATCCGACTTTCCCCAATAATATGACCGGCGTCTGGGAAGACCTGTGGGGCCATTTGATCGGCAAGGGTTACACCGTCATCAAAGGCGAATGGGGCGGCGAGTACGTCGGCGAAGACAAGGTTTACCAGGATGCGCTGGCCGATTACCTGCTCGGCAAAGGTGTGAAAAGCCAATTCTGGTGGGCGGTCAACCCGAACTCCGGCGATACCGGCGGTGTTTATGAGAATGACTGGATTACCTGGAATTCCGCGAAACTTGCGTTCCTTCAGGGCTTCATGAATTCCACCCCGTCGAGCAGCAGTTCGAGCTCGTCGAGTTCGAGTTCCAGTTCGTCCAGCAGCTCGAGTTCTTCGAGCAGTTCGTCATCGAGTTCGTCGTCTTCGAGCAGCAGTTCCTCGTCGAGCAGCAGCTCCGGCGGCAGCGGCCCCAGCGTCAGTTGCACGGTAGGCGCAATTAATATCTGGAGCAACGGCCAATACTTCCAGGTGGATACGACGGTCACCAATAACGGCCCGGGTTCGATCAACGACTGGCAGGTGGAATTGGATTTCGGCGAACCTGTCACGGTGAACGGCTGGAATGTGCTGATAAGCAACATAGTGCCCACCGACCCTTCGAAGCGGATCATCGATCCCTGCTGCGCCTGGAACAGCAACCTGGGGGCGGGACAAAGCACTGCGTTCGGTGTCCAGGGCTCGGCCAATGACGGCAGCTTTGACGGGCAGGTCTCCTGCACCGTGCTTCAGCCGAGCGGCGGCACCTCGAGTTCCTCATCAAGCAGCAGTTCGAGTTCGTCGAGTTCCAGCTCCAGTTCGTCGTCAAGCAGCAGCTCCTCGTCTTCAAGCAGCAGTTCGTCAAGTTCCTCGTCGAGCAGTTCTTCAAGTTCGAGCAGCAGTTCCAGCAGTTCGTCGTCCTCCAGCAGCAGCTCCAGCTCCGGCGGCGGCAGTTGCTCGGACATCAAGACGGGCGGCCAGTCGGGTAACTTCAACACAACCGGACCGTACTGCTTCCGGGTGCAGAGCAACGTCAACGGCTGGGGTGCGTCGAACTTTGCCGGCCGTAGCATTTCGGTAACCGTCAATGGGTCAGGCACGGCGGTGACAACCGTCGGTGCACCGTTACCGTCGAAAGGCGCGAGCGATTACTATCACTTCGACAGCAGCGCGGGCAGTTACCCGTGGGCGTCGATCTACTGGTGGTAACCTTGACTCGATAACATTCAACGGTACAACATGAAAAGCCGGGGCAGGCCAACCGCCCCGGCTTTTTTTGCGGTCTATTCAAAATCAGAGTTTGAAGCGGTGATGCCGCTTCGTGAGTTTCTGTTTTTTCCTTTCGGCCCGGCTATATAGAGAGCGGCAGATTCGTTCGTGAGACATGTCACAATGTCGGCACAGTTAACATCCTTGTCTCGCTATTCGCAACCATAAAGCATAAGCCATTGATTTAAAAAAAACTTTCGTTTTGGCCTTCTAGTTGCTTAACGATGATAGGTCGTATCCTTATCAAATATATGGAGGTTTTATATAGTGAAAAAAACATTCAAGCTATTCGGGACAGGCTTGTTGCTAATCGCATTCAGTGCAGCCAATGCACATTACATCGTGGAGGATGGAGAATATATCGTTTCGGACAAAAATTTCGCACTCTTTTTGGGAGCACCGGGAACCATTGGGTTGGATGGTAACAACGAAGTTCTGGAAGGCGGAACGCTTGACGGTTATTTCGGTTCTCGGTTATGGGTATGGGGACCGATCAAGATGAGATTTGATCTTATCGGTTTTGAAACCGAAACCAGCGTTCAATTCTGGATTGATGAGAATGATGGTTTCCACAACAGATCTGACACCGAACAGTACGCGCCGGATAACAGCCTGGGAACCCTGTCTTCTCCTATTGACCCCCTAGGAGACGGAGCGGGCTGGACAATTGGCGCGTATGGTGACTATCTACCATTTGGATTCAATGTGACCACGAACGAAGGTAACAGCGTTGCTACGAACGAAAACAATTTCGACAGCGCGTCACGGCCCAACATTTTTATGAGCATGGTGGATGACCCGACCAGTAGATTTGGAAGGTCGGTGTTCCTGGCATTCGATGAGAACCTCGATGGAGACTACGACGACATGTTCATACGTCTCACCGACGTAAGTATTCCCGCGGTTCCCGAACCCGCCGCGCTATGGCTGTTCGGCGCAGGCCTTGTCGGTCTGGGTATCTTGCGCAAGCGCATTGCAAAATAGGTTTGCCCGTTGATGACGCCGATCATCACGTGAGGCAAAAAAAGGGACGCTCATGGCGTCCCTTTTTGTTGAAGTCGTTAAAGAGTTCCTTCGCATTTCTCTTCACATCTTTACGTGAGACAAAAGTCTTCCTTATTTTCCCTACGGGCCTGTTTCTACTGCAGGCTTCGCCCAATTCCCTCATTGTCTCCGTGCTCCCCGTGGTTAAATAGTTTTTTGTTTTCTATAAACCAACCAGTACAACACCGGCAACACAAACAACGTCAGCGCCGTTGACGACAAAATCCCGCCGATCACCACCGTCGCCAGCGGCCGTTGCACTTCGGCGCCGATGCCGACGTTGAACGCCATCGGCACGAATCCCAGACTCGCCACCAGCGCGGTCATCAGCACCGGCCGCAAGCGGGTGAGAGCGCCCTTGGTGATGGCGATCCTTAAAGTGCTTCCGTCTTCTTGCAGTTTCCTGATAAAGCTGATCATCACCACGCCGTTGAGCACGGCCACGCCCGAGAGCGCGATGAAGCCGACCGCGGCGGAGATCGACAGCGGAATATCGCGCAGCCACAGCGCCAGCACGCCGCCGGTGAGCGCCAGCGGTACACCGGTGAACACGATCAGCGCGTCGCGGGCGGAATTGAACGCCATGTACAGCAAACCGAAGATCAGCAGCAACGCCAGCGGTACCGCCAGTTGCAAACGCTTACTTGCCGAGATCAGTTGCTCGAAGGTCCCGCCGAAGTCCAGCCAGTAGCCGGCGGGTATCGGCACGTTATCGTGAATACGTTGCCGCGCGCCTTCGACGAACGAACCAAGGTCGCGGCCCCGGACATTGGCGGTGATCACCACGCGGCGTTTGCCGTTTTCGCGGGTAATTTGGTTCGGACCTTGCGCAACATCGACACTGGCAAGTTCGCCCAGCGGCACATAGTTGCGGCCGTGGCCCAGCGCGTCGCGCAACGGATCGAAACTGGTCGCGAGTATCGGTTCCGCGTGCGTTTGTATTTCCGGCAGTGGCACCGGCAGGTACTTGAGAGTTTCCGGATTTTCACGCAACGTTTCCGGCAAGCGTACCACCAGGTCGAAGCGCCGGTCACCTTCGAACATCTGGCCGGCGACTTCGCCACCGGTGGCGATTTGCACGGTATGCTGCACCTCGGCGACATCGAGGCCGTAGCGGGCGATGGCAGTGCGGTCGGGTTCGACTGTCATGACCGGCAGGCCGTCGGCCTGTTCCATGCGCACGTCCGCGGCGCCCGGCACGGTGCGCAGCACGGCTTCGATCGCTTCGCCGGTCGCGTTTAGG
>DASVCP010000527.1:0-11354 GCA_036381555.1 Gammaproteobacteria bacterium | reverse complement strand
TTGCCCGGTAATCGCGGTCAGTCCTGGTTCGGGTTGTTTTCGCCCTCGCCCTTTTCGGCTTGTTCCTTTTCGGCTTGTTCTTCAGCACCTTTCTTAATGGCTTCTAAGTCCTCCTTGGTGAGGACCACGGTCTTTTCTTCGCTCATTTCAAGGCTCCACTGGTTGAGTCCATCCCCTACGGGGCCAATACTACCGATTATCGGCTATATAGCACCATAAGTTAATGGTCATTTTTTCACTTTGCGCGGTTGCTCAAATTATTATTTACTTTAAAAATCAGCCATAACTTAATGAATTAAAATGAGAAAAATAGTTTATATCTCCGATGAGGATTTTCTCAAACACCAGATGACGCCCGGGCACCCGGAATCTCCGGATCGTCTGACCGCGATTGAAAAGGCATTGAAGACCGCCGGGCTCTGGCAAAAACTGGAGCATATCACGCCAATCCCCAGCAGTATGGAGCAGTTGTTAAGGGTACACAGCCGGGAGCATATCGATTCGATTTATCTGCTGGGCACCAAAGCATCCGCAGGCGGCCTAGTCACTGTTGACCCGGACACCTATATGAACGCGGATACACTCAATGCCGCCCGCAAGGCCGCCGGCGCGGCGGTTCTGGCCGTGGATAAGGTTTTAAGCGGCGATACCGACGCGGCTTTCTGCGCGGTGCGTCCTCCCGGCCATCATGCCGAGCGTGACCGGGCAATGGGGTTTTGCTTTTTCAACAATATCGCCGTGGGTGGCGCGCAGGCGCTGGAAACGCATGGCCTGTCCCGAGTGGCCATCGTCGACTTTGATGTCCACCACGGTAACGGCACCCAGGATATTTTCAAGAATGACGCCCGCGTGTTGTTTTGCTCTACGCACCAGTATCCTTTTTATCCCGGCACCGGCGATCGTTCACCGGCGGATAATATTGTCAACGTGCCGCTGCCGGCTGGGGCCGACGGGCGCATGTTCCGCCAGGCGGTGAGCAGCGATTGGTTGCCCGCTCTGCATGATTTTAAGCCGGAAATGCTGTTTATCTCCGCCGGGTTCGACGCACACCGCGAAGACCCCCTGGCTTTACTAGGGCTTGTTGAAGAGGATTATTACTGGGTGACCAGACAGTTGGTGGATATGGCGCGGCAGCACTGCCGCGGCAGGGTTGTATCCAGCCTTGAGGGCGGGTATAACCTGGCGGCGTTGGGCGCTTCGGTAACCGCGCATGTACGGGCATTGCTGGAATGTTAATTACAACCTTGCGGGTACAGGCTGACCAAGAAGTCCGAACCAAGTGACCGGTTCCCGATTCACAATATCATTGGCTCTGTGCTACGTTATCACACTCAATAGAAGGAGGTTTTATGAACGGATTGGAATCGGCGCGCTGCGAAGCCTGCCGCAAGGATGCGCCCAAATTGACCGATGCGGAAATTGACGAGTTAATGCCCGAAGTTCAAGGCTGGTCCATCAATGAAGCCGAAGGTGAAAAACGGCTGGTGCGGATATTCAAATTCGACAATTTTGCCGATGCACTGGACTTTACCAACAGGATCGGCTCGCTGGCCGAGGACAATGCCCATCACCCCGCCATACTCACCGAATGGGGTAAAGTCACGGTGTCCTGGTGGACGCACAAAATCAACGGCCTGCATCGGAATGACTTCATCATGGCGGCCAAAACCAATGCAGTGATGAATTCCATTTCCGGAGGATTGTCCGACCGTGCAGTATAATTTACATTTGGACACGGAAACTCACAGCCCGTAACCGGGAATCAATCCCAAGCAAGTCCAAGGCGATTGTTTTAAACTTGCGGAAAACAATCCAGGACACCGGCGTTTTTCGGCCATGCCAACAACCGAAGCGATTCATGCTCAATCCAAGTTGCCGCTGCTGGGGTGGCGCGAGTGGGTGTGCCTGCCGGGGCTTGGCGTCGATTGCATAAAAGCCAAGGTGGATACCGGCGCCCGCACATCCGCCTTGCACGCGTTCTTTATCGAACCCTATCGGGAGGCGGGCGTGGAGTACGTGCGGTTCGGACTGCACCCTGAACAGTACAACCGCGATATCGAAGTGATTTGCAATGCGAGAATTCTGGACAAGCGCAAGGTGACCGATTCGGGAGGACACCGCGAGGAGCGCTACGTGATCGAAACGCCCATTGTTATCGGCAGCCAGACATGGCCCATTGAAATCACCCTGACGGACAGGGATATCATGAAATTCCGCATGTTGTTGGGCCGCACCGCCTTAAGAGGGCGCTATCTGGTGGAACCGCAATCGTCTTATCTCACCGGCAAGCCGGTTGTAGCCGCCAGGCATTAGGCCGGCGGCGGTTCATCATTTAAACAAAGGTCTTGTAATGAAAATTGCCGTCTTATCCCGCGATACCACGTTGTACTCGACCAAACGCCTGGTCGAAGCCGCGAAGCAACGCGGCCATGAGGTGCGTGTGCTGGATCATCTGCATTGTTTTATGGACATCAGCGCGGAGCGGCCCAGTATCCATTACCGGGACTATGAATTCACTCCCAGGGATTTCGACGCGGTGATTCCGCGCATCGGCGCATCGGTCACGTTTTACGGCGCCGCCGTGGTGCGCCAGTTTGAAATGATGGGCGTATACAGCGTCAACGAATCGGTCGCCATCACCCGCGCCCGCGACAAGCTGCGTTCGCTGCAATTGCTGTCGCGCAAGAAAGTCGGCATACCCGTGACCGCGTTCGCGCATTCGCCCGATAACATCAAGGGGCTGATTCGCGAGGTCGGCGGTGCGCCGCTGGTGATCAAGTTGCTGGAAGGCACCCAGGGCATCGGCGTGGTGCTGGCCGAAACCCCGCAGGCCGCCGAGAGCGTGATACAGGCATTCATGGGACTGGAATCCAACATCCTGGTGCAGGAATTCATCAAGGAGGCCAACGGCAGCGACATACGCTGCTTCGTGGTCGGCGGCAAGGTGATCGCCGCCATGCAGCGCCAGGCGGCGCCGGGAGAGTTCCGTTCCAACCTACATCGCGGCGGCAATGCCACGCTGACCAAGCTCACGCCCGCCGAGCGCGAGACCGCCGTAAAAGCCGCCAAGGTGATGGGACTTAACGTTTGCGGGGTGGACATCCTGCGTTCCAGCCGAGGACCGCTGGTCATGGAAGTCAATTCGTCCCCCGGCCTGGAAGGCATCGAGAAAGCCACCGGCAAGGACATCGCCGGTATGATTATCGAATTCATCGAAAAAAACGTCGGGCCGAATAAAACCCGCACCAAGGGCAAGGGCTGATGAGTTACCTTGCATTCTTTGCCGCCGCCGTCTTTGAAATCGCCGGCTGCTATACGTTCTGGGCTTGGATGCGACTGGATAAGACGCCGCTGTGGTTGATACCCGGAGTCCTTTCGCTGATTGCGTTCGCCTGGATACTGGCGAATATCGACACCGCTTTCGCCGGGCGGGCGTATGCGGCGTATGGCGGGGTTTACATCGTCTCGTCGCTGGTCTGGATGGTCATCGTGGAAAAAGCTCCGCCGTTCATCAGCGATTATTTCGGCCTTGCGCTTTGTCTGTTTGGCGCGGCCGTTATATTGTTCGGCCCGGCCTTGCGCCAATCAGTCGGCTGAACGTTTGCGAACCGCTTGAACGAGTGCCGCGGCATTACCGCGGCGCTTCATGTTCGCCGTTGCCGGCTATGTGCGCATAAACTTCGGTTGAGCCGTCCTTCCTGAGCAGCAGCACATCGTAAGGCATGCGCATGTCGCCGTGTTCCATACCCGGACTGCCCACGGGCATGCCCGGCACCAGCAGCCCCAGACCGTTTTCCGGGCGTTCGTTTAAGAAACGCTGCACGAGCGGGGCGGGGACATGGCCCTCGAATACATAACGGGCTTCACCATCGTCCCACACGGCCGTGTGGCAGGACCGGTGAGACAGGCCGATGCCGAATTCCCGTTTGACCGGACTGACATCATCGACATTCTTGCCTTCCAGTTGGAATCCGGCGCTTTCCATATGTTTGATCCACAGGCTGCAACAGCCGCAGTTGGGATCTTTATAAACCGTAAACGCGGCGAGCGCGGGACCGCCGCCTTTTGAATTCCCGGCATCAGCGGATTTTTCCCCGCAGGCCGACAAGACCGTCAGCGCGAGGGGAATAAACAGAAATACCTTGATTGCATTAGCGAATGTCATATCGATGTCTCTCGTATCATGATGATGTGCAATGGAAACGATAGCATGTTTGCATACCGCATGCTGTGCTAGAACCAGGCTTTGATGCCGATCACCACACCCGTCTCTTCCGACGCCTGTCCGCGAAAACGGGCGAGGTCCGCCGTGCCCCCGACCAGCTTTTCCCAGCTGACGCCTATATAAGGTGCGAATTCGCGTCGAATTTCATACCTGACGCGCAGGCCCGCCTCGACGTCGGACAATCCGGTCCGGATGCCGCGGAGAGGGTCATCCTTGCCGTGAAAGTTGAGTTCCACCTCGGAGCCAAGTATCAGGCGCTGAGTGAACGGCATCTCATATCCGGCTTTGACCCGCAAGGCGCTGCGCCCGTCTTCGCCGATAAACAGCGCGGTTTCGGTTTCAATCAGGTAAGGCGCGGTTCCGTGGAAGCCGATTACCGCCCAGTCACGTTCCACGCCGCCATGCGAATCCCGGCGCATGCCGATCTGGATATCCCAAAAAGGTGTTGCCGCGCGGTTATACAGAACCTGCGCCTCTGTCGATTCGGTATGGCCGTCGAAATATTCGCCCTCGGCTTTCATCCAAAGCTTATGCAGATCCCTGCCGAGCCAGGCTTCGCCGGCGAAAACCAGCGGATGCTCATGATTTTTGCCGGAAGTATCCGTTTCGTGAAACTCCAGTTCGTCTATCGACGCCGAAAACAGCAGCGGATCGTCTTCCATGTGTGCTGTTGAAGCGAATGAAAGCAGCGGGCCGCAGAATCCCAAGATTAGTTTTACAAGGTTCGTTTTCATTTGTTGGGTATCTGCGTTTCTATTTAACGATCACCGTCCGGAACATGCCGGGCATGTGGTAGAGCAGGTGACAGTGATATGCCCAGGGTCCCAATGCATCCGCCGTTACCAGGTAACTCACCCGGGCGCCCGGTTGCACAACCACCGTATGCTTGCGCGGGATATGTTGCGGGTCGCCGGTTTCCAGATCGCTCCACATGCCGTGCAGATGAATCGGATGATTCATCATCGTGTCGTTCACCAGATTGATTCGTATGCGCTCGTTATGGCGCAGGAAGATCGGCGCCGCATCGGCGTGCTTGACGCCGTTAAACGACCACATGTAACGGCCCATGTTGCCGGTCAGATGCAGATCGATTTCCCGTTCCGGCTCGCGCGGATCGGGCGTCGTATTCAGGTTCTTCAGATCGGCGTAGGTCAATACGCGGCGGCCGTTGTTGCGCAAGCCCGCGCCCGGATCGTCAAGGCGGTATACAGGTGTCTCGGCACGCATATCCACATGCGGGCCAAACTCCGTTTTGGCGTGGCGGATTTCACGGCTGCTGCCGTAACCGGCCTTGCCGGATACCTTGCCGCTTGCCTGCTTCACCATCATCCCGTGGCCGCCATGGTCCATGCCTGGCATGTCATGATCCTTATGCTCCATCGCGTCTTCGTGATTCACATGTTCGTCGTGATTTTCGTTCTTCGATAAAGAACCATGTGCCGCATGATTCATGCCCATGCCCATATCGGTGTGTGTCAGCAGCGGCACGGGGTCCATTGCCGGTATTTCGGCGCCCAATGCGGGATCGGGTGTGAGCGTGCCGCGTGCATAGCCGCTGCGGTCGATGGCCTGGGCAAACAGGGTGTAGGCGGTGTCGCCTTTCGGCTCCACGATAACATCATATGTTTCAGCGACACCGATGCGGAATTCGTCGACGCTCACCGGTTCGACGTTCTGGCCGTCGGCCGCCACCACTGTCATTTTCAGGCCCGGAATGCGCACCTCAAAAAATGTCATGGTCGCGCCGTTGATAAAACGCAACCGCACGCGTTCACCCCGGCGGAACAACCCGGTCCAGCCGTCGGCCGGCGTGCGGCCGTTCATTAAAAAGGTGTAGGTATACCCGGTAACATCCGACAGGTCACGGTCGCTCATGCGCATCCGGTTCCACATGCTTCGCTCGCGAAAGGTTTGCGCCGCGCCTTTTTCGCGAATATCACGCCACAAGTCGCCTGTCGTGCGTTCGTTGATATTGTAGTAGTGGCTCTCCTTTTTCAGTCTGCCGTAGATATCCTCCGGGTCTTCGTCCGTCCATTCGGTCAACATCACCACGTAATCGCGATCATATGCGACCGGATCAGGTTCGCGCGGATCGATGACAATGGCGCCGTGCAACCCGGTTTGTTCCTGGAAACCGGAATGACTGTGGTACCAGTAAGTTCCACTTTGGTTAACATCGAACGAATAGGTGAAGGTTTCGCCGGGACGAATGCCGTCGAAACTCAAGCCGGGCACGCCGTCCATCTGGAACGGCAGAATAATACCGTGCCAGTGTATCGAACTGTCATGGGGCAGGCGGTTGGTCACCCGCAAGGTCACGCGCTCGCCTTCGCGCCAACGCAGCACCGGTGCCGGCAGCGTACCGTTGATGACGGTGGCGGTGCGTTGCCGGCCGGTAAAGTTCACCGCGGCTTCGCCAATGGACAAGTCGAAGCGGTTGCCGCGTAAAACCGCCGGATGAGCCGCTGCCGGTAAGTTGCCGGCCCACAGTGACAACGGATTCAGACCCATACCGGCGGCGCCGGCGGCCGCCAGACCTTGTACGAACCGGCGCTTTGACCGGTTCGGTACGTCGAGTAACAAATATCTTTTTAAGGGCATCGTTTTATCTCGTATTCGGGTTAGTCCGTCAGACTGCCGGTTAACTGGTTCGTTGCCCGATTCGGACGCCGGTAGCGGGGCAATGCATTCGAACATAAGACACCGCCAAAATTCAATCAACTACTGATAGGATCATCGGCGTTACAACCATGGGAATGTCAAGCAGGTAACAGTCCTCGGAAACAATCTCTTTTCCGCGCATATGGGGACAAGGCCGGGTATTTTGACCGCGATCAAGGTGTTGAAGGCTTGACCTTCCCATAATGGCAAGGCTCAGGATAAGACATGAGCCGCATTGCACACATTCAGGCAAACTTGAACGGAATATTGCAAGCGTGCAGACTGGACGCGAGCAAGAGGAGCACGAGCATGCGCAATAACACGCAACCCCGGTCCCAACTGTCCGAAGCCCGGCAGAAGGGTTTTTTCAATATCGGTGACGCATCGGCGATCTCCGGTGTCAGCGCCAAGATGATCCGGCATTACGAACAGATCGGCCTGATTCCGGCGGCCAACCGGACCTTCGCGAACTACCGCATCTACAGCGAAGCCGATGTGCATACCTTGAAGTTCATCAAACGCGCGCGGCTCCTCGGGTTTTCAATTCAGCAGATCTCGGTACTGTTAAGCCTGTGGCAAGACAAAGCCCGCAGCAGTGCGGAAGTAAAACGGCTGGCGCTGGAACACGCGGCCGAGCTGGAAAACAAAATTCGCGAGCTGCAGGCGATGAGCAACGAGATCAAGCGCCTCGCCGAGTACTGCCACGGCGATCACCGGCCCGATTGCCCGATACTCGATAAACTGGCGCTCGACGAGCTTGAAAAGTAAGCAAATCCTGGATACCTGAAGCCATGAACCAACCACATCACCGCCACGAGCATCATTGTCGCCACTGCGAAACCGGCAAACCGAAACCGAGCGTGGATCAACAAACGACGATCGATCCGGTCTGCGGCATGACCGTTTCAACCGAAAGCAAAATCAACCATACGCACGCGGGCAAAACCTTTTTTTTCTGCAGCGAGCACTGCCGCTCGAAGTTTGCCGCGAATCCGAGGGCTTTTCTCAAGAAACCCGAGAAGGACGACACTCCGCCGGCACAGGCCGGTGATGTCTGGTACACCTGCCCGATGCACCCCGAAGTGCGCCAGCTCGGTCCGGGTATCTGCCCCAAGTGCGGCATGGCGCTGGAGCCGGAAGCGCCGTCGCTGGACGAGGAGGAGAATCCCGAACTCGCCGATTTCCGGCGGCGATTCTGGTGGACACTGCCGCTGACCGCAGTCGTGACGTTCCTGGGCATGGCCGGCCACCAGTTTCACTGGTTCGAAAGAGCGACCCAGAACTGGATCGAAATGCTGCTCGCGACACCCGTGGTATTGTGGGCCGGATTGCCGTTTTTTATACGCGGCGTGCAGTCTATCATCAACCGCAGCCCGAATATGTGGACCCTGATTGGCTTGGGCACCGCGGCGGCGTATATATATAGTTTCTTCGCCACCGCCGTTCCCGGCATCTTCCCGGCATCGTTCCGTCTGGATGGCTACCTCGGGGTCTATTACGAAGCCGCCGCCGTCATTATTTCACTGACGTTGCTCGGTCAGATTTTCGAATTGAAGGCGCGTTCCAAAACTTCGGCGGCCATCAAGTCGCTGTTGCAACTGGCGCCGAAAACCGCGCGGCGGATCAACGCCGACGGCAGCGAAGAGGACATCCCGCTGACCCACGTTCACAAGGGCGACCGCCTGCGCGTGCGTCCCGGCGAAAAAGTGCCGGTCGACGGTGTGGTGGAAGAGGGCGTCAGCGCGGTCGACGAATCGATGCTGACCGGCGAGCCGCTGCCCGTCACCAAGCGGTCGGGTGACGCCGTGATCGGCGCGACCTTGAACACCAGCGGCAGCCTGGTGATGCGCTCCGAGCGGATCGGCAGCGAAACCGTTTTATCGCAGATCGTGCAACTGGTGGCGCAGGCGCAACGCTCGCGTGCGCCCATGCAGCGGCTGGCCGACGTGGTGGCCGGTTACTTCGTGGTGATCGTCGTACTGATTGCCGTGCTGACGTTCTTCGCCTGGGGTCTGTTCGGTCCGCAACCCGGCTGGGTCTACGGACTGATCAACGCCGTGGCCGTGCTGATCATCGCCTGCCCCTGCGCGCTGGGCCTGGCCACGCCGATGTCGATCATGGTTGCTGCCGGCAGGGCGGCGACCGAAGGCGTATTGTTCCGCGACGCAGCGGCGATCGAAGCGCTGCGCACGGTCGACACGCTGATCGTCGATAAAACCGGCACACTGACCGAGGGCCGGCCGGTGTTTAAAGAAGCGGTTGCCCACATGGGATTTACCGGCGATGAAGTATTACGGCTGGCCGCCAGCCTGGACCAGGGCAGCGAGCATCCGCTGGCGAGAGCCATCGTCGATGCCGCCCGGGCAAAAGGACTTAACTTGAGCAAAGCCGAAGACTTCGAGTCCGGCACCGGCATCGGTGTGCGCGGCACGGTCGACGGTAAGTTGCTGGCGCTGGGCAACACCGCGTTGATGGAACAGGAATCGGTCGACTGGCGGCCGTTGGGACAACAGGCCGATGTGTTACGGCAACAGGGTGCCAGCGTGATGTTCCTGGCGGTGGATCGTAAACTGGCGGGCATCCTGGCGGTGTCCGATCCGATCAAGGCCACGACGCGGGAAGCGCTGGATATCATCCGCCGGTCCGGCGTACACATTGTCATGGCCACCGGCGACGGGCTGATTACCGCGAAGTATGTCGGCCGGGAACTGGGTATCGACGAAGTGCACGGCGAAGTGAAACCCGACGACAAGCTGGCGTTGGTCGAAAAACTGCAAGCCCAAGGCAAACGCGTGGCGATGGCCGGCGACGGCATCAACGACGCACCCGCGCTGGCGAAAGCCGATATCGGCATCGCCATGGGCACCGGCACCGACGTGGCGATGAACAGCGCCCAAGTCACCTTGGTCAAAGGCGACCTGCGCGGCATCGCCCGCGCACGGAAAATATCCGAATCGGCGGTCGGCAACATGCGCCAGAACCTGGGATTTGCTTTTATCTATAATAGCATCGGCGTCCCCATCGCCGCCGGCATCGCCTATCCGTTCACCGGCCTGCTGCTGTCGCCCATGATCGCCGCGCTGGCCATGAGTTTAAGTTCCGTGTCGGTGGTCACCAACGCGCTGCGTCTGCGTTACAAAAAAATTTAAGGATGAGAGCCTTGTTTATATTTATTTAACCACGGAGGACACGGAGCACACGGAGTTAAAAAATTAAAAGACTGTTTATTATCCACAGATGGCAGGGCTGTTCCTAAAGCCCTTTTGCATTTCCACCATCCATGGCGGTCAATGCAGATTTTTCACAGATCATTTCATTGGTGGTCATCGTGGGCGAAGGAAATGTAAACAGCTTGTGAAACTGCACCTTACCGTCCGTGATTTAATTTCTCCGTGTGCTCCGTGCGCTCCGTGGTTAAACCATATAGAATTAGGCTCTCGTCCTTTTGATTTTTTTACATGTTCTATTCAATTCTTGCGATCAGTATCGGCGCATCGTTCGGCGCAGTGCTGCGCTGGGTGTTGGGGACGTCGTTGAATGCACTGTTTCCGGGCATTCCGCCCGGCACCCTGATCGCCAATCTGGCCGGTGGCTACCTGATCGGCGTGGCGATGGCGTTTTTCGCCAACCATGCGGAACTGGCGCCGGAATGGCGCTTGCTGATCATTACTGGATTTCTCGGCAGCCTCACCACGTTCTCGACGTTCTCGGCCGAAGTCACCACGCTGATTCAACAAGGCCGCTGGCTATGGGCGGGTGCGGCGGTTTCTTCGCATGTCGTGGGTTCGCTGGTCATGACGATGCTGGGCCTGGCGACCGTGGCCGCATTCAAACATATCTGAACCGAAGGAGCACCGCATGGAAGGATATCAACTGACATTTTTCACTCTTCAAGACCGCAGGCACCATGGCCATTCGCTGGGCAACTGGCTGGTGGAGGAGGCGCGCCGGTTGGGCATCGGCGGCGCGACCCTGCTGACTGCCGCCGAAGGTTTCGGTCATCACCGCCGGATACACAGCATGCGTTTTTTCGAACTGGCCGATCAGCCGGTCGAGGTGACGATGGTGGTGACGGCAGAGGAGGCTGAACGCATGTTCGAGCGACTGCGGGATGAAGGCATTAATGTTTTTTACGTCAAAACACCGGTCGAGTTCGGAATGACCGGTGAATAACCGTTCCCGCCGTCGATCGAACCGGATGACGGCGAAGCGCCGGAGTAATCGAAGGTGTCTGCCGCATTAAAAACGTCCCCGAATAGGGGGCGTTTTTTTGTGCCGCTAATATGCTTTTGATTGAAGTTGGTGTAGATTGGAATGAACAAGCCAGGGAGCGGGCAAACATACAATCACGATCGATAGTCGGGAGCCTTCGAATGACCAACGGTGTCTATAAACCGGCAACTCTGGATCTGAAGCATGATAAAAACGCAACAATACATTTCAGAAAGTGCAGATTGTATTTCAAACT
>DASVCP010000526.1:0-8228 GCA_036381555.1 Gammaproteobacteria bacterium | reverse complement strand
AATCACGTGATCGTCGCCGTGCAACACGACGGCCGGACCTACTGGCTGGACCCCACCATACAATACCAGCGCGGGGGCCTGAACGCCGTCTACCAGCCGGACTACGGTTACGCGCTGGTGTTAAAACCGGGCGCCGCGGCGCTGACACCCGCCGCACCGCAACAGGCGCCGTCGGGCAGCGAAACACACGAAGTGTTCGACCTGACCGCCGGCAAGGACGCGCCCACGCCCTTCACCGTTCGAACCCGCACCTACGGCATGAACGCCGAAAACGTCCGGCGGCGGCTGGCCGGCAGCGGCCGCAAAACGCTCGAAGACGACTACCTCGGCTTTTACAAGGACTACTACCCGGGCATCGAAACCGACGGCGACGCCGAATTCACCGACCATCCCGAACGCAACGAGATGATCGTCGAGGAGCGCTACGCGATCGACGCGTTGTGGGAATTCGACAAGGACGACAACAACTACGACGCCTGGTTTTACCCGAACGCGCTTTACCATCATCTGAAACCGCCCAAACAGCAACAGCGCAAACATCCGCTGGCCCTCGCCCACCCGGTCAACAGCCGCCACGTCATCGAACTGAAACTCGACGATCAGGGATGGCGGTTCGACGACGAGGTCTTCAGCGAAGACAACGCCTTCTTCACGTTCTCGCACAATGCCCGTTTCAACGCGGCGGGAAAAATCCTCACGCTGGAGTACGCCTACCGCAGCAAAACCGACCATGTGCCCGTCGAGAGCTACGACGTCTACCGCCAGGCGCTCGAACGCGTGCAGGACTATAAAAACTACGGCATCTATTCAAACTTCACCGCCGCGAGCGCCGACACGTCCGTCGAAAGCGACGAGATCAATTACGTTCTGTGGATCATCCTCGGTTGGGCGCTGATGCTCGTCGCGGTGATCGTGCTGTGGCGCATCGACGCCAGGCGCCATCCGCTGCCGGCCGACACGCTCTACTACCCGGTCTCGCCGCCCAAGTTCATCGCCATGTGGATGCTCACCGGCGGACTTTACGGCCTGTATTGGTTCTACAAAAACTGGCGCTACGTCAAGCAGCGCGACCAGTCCGGCATCATGCCGGTCGCCCGCGGCATCTTCCTGCATTTCTGGTATTACCCGCTGTACGAAGAGCTGCACGGGGACAGCGTCAAACGCTACGGCAAGGCACAACTGCCGCCGCTCGCCGTCGGCGGCGTGCTGGCGGCCGCCTTCCTGGTGCTGTACATCGCCGGCAACCTGGCCGGCTACGAACTGGCGGCCACGCTCGTCGCCATGCTGCTGGTGCTGCCGCTGGTCAACTACATCAATCATGCCGGCGGCAACGACAGCGCCGCCTACAAACTCAACTCCCGCTGGCGCGTCCGCCACTACCTGCTGATCCTGCTGACCGGGCCGCTGCTGGTCATCACCCTCGGCAGTGAAATCGGCCTGATGCCCAGCGACCGCGTCATCGCCGGCAGCAAGCTGCTGAGCTACGACATCCGGTTTCTGCAACGCAAAGGCGCCATCGCTCCGGGCGACGAGATCGTCTACTTCTACAGCGACGCCTTCCTCAGCAACCGCGAAGACGGCAACGGCTACTCCGACCGCCACGTGTTCTCCTACTGGATGGAAAACGGCGACTTCAACCTCCAGAGCGCCGCCTACACCGACATCAAGGACATCCAGGTCAACTGGAGCGACAGCTGGGACGACAACACCGTCATCGAAATCATCCGCCACGACGACAGCAAGTTCATCCTCTACGCCGCCCACACCGACAAGAAAGACAAAGTCTTCGTCAACGGGCTGATGAAGCGCTGGAAAAACACCACGCCCCGGCCCGCGCTGATCGAAGGCGACGGCGAATTGCAGCGCATTGAAGGGGTCGAGATAATCAAGGCATCGTCCGTCGAAAACGCACAGCAAGCCGGATCGGAAACCACCGGCAACACCGTTCCTTATAAACCGCTAATCAAGGAACCGCCCGAATACCCGCTGGCGGCCCTGCAAGCGGGCATCGAAGGTCACGTCATTCTGGAATTCACCATCACCCACACCGGCTCGGTGGAAGACATCAAGGTCGTCGAAGCCGAACCAGAGGGAGTTTTCGAAAACGCCGCCATCGAAGCCGCGCGGAAGTTCCGCTACAGCCCGCAATACATCAACGACGAGCCCGTCGATACGTCCGGAGTGAGGCATCTCTTGAGCTTCAAGCTCGCGCCGGAGTCTTAGTACGTAACATCCGGGAAACTGACAAACCAGCTTGATGCTTTGATGTTGCACTCAAAAGTGCTATGATGCCCGTCATGCGCACCACCCTCACTCTCGACGACAAACTCGCGGCCGCGCTCAAAAAGCGCGCTTTCGAAACCGGCAAATCCTTCAAGGAGGTCGTGAACGAAACCCTGCAAGCGGGGTTAACTGCCAATCAGGCGCTGCCAAAACCCAAACCGTACAAAGTAAAGCCCGTATCAATGGGCGGACCTCAACCCGGCATCAATCTCGACAAAGCCCTGCAATTGGCCGGTGAACTGGAAGACGAAGAACTCATTCGCAAAATGCAGTTACGAAAATGATTCTGCCCGACGCCAACCTGCTGATTTATGCCATCGAACAGGATGCGCCCCAACACCCGCGCGCGCGTGCGTGGTTCGAAGATATTTTGTCGTCAAACACGCTTGTCGGACTGCCCTGGATAGTGATTGTGGCTTTCATACGAATTACCACAAATAGAAAAGCCATGGTAAATCCCTTGAAAGCGGAAGAAGCTCTGGCATACATGGATTCCTGGCTCCAACAACCCTTCGTCAAACCGCTCAATCCTGGCGAACGGCACTGGCTGATTCTCAACAAACTGCTGCACGACAACGGCACCGCGGGTAATCTGACCAACGACGCCCATATCGCCGCGATCGCCATCGAACACGGCTACATCGTTTATTCCGCCGACAACGACTTCAAGCGCTTCACCGGCCTGCAACACATCAACCCGCTTGAACATAACGACATCCACGAAACTCTGGCGACCTATCGCTGAATAATTGCCCCGTGGCTCAAGTATTATTTATGAACCCAAACCCTGAAGAAGACGACTTTCCGCACGAGGGGGTCGAGTCGTATAACAGGCAAAAATGGAAACAGGAGATCCAGCGCCGCTGCTAGGAAATCGATAGTGGGCAACCGAGTTAATACCAGCGGAGACTGGCCTGGAGTCCCTTCAGAAAAAATACTCGTAAAGCTGGGCTCACACGAAGACGTGACCGCCAGGGACGGCGGAAATGCACGAGTCAAGGGAGGGACGAGGTAGACAATGTCTGGAACGAAGTGTCGAGATAACGCAAGGAGCAGGCTATCTGCCGAAGCCGCTAAGACGCGAAAGTAAAAAATCTCAACGGCGAACCCGGCAAATCACACTCATGACACCGCATCCGGCGGGATTACCGAGTCGAACACCGACTCGTCCCGGGTCTCGATCGCCCGACGAATCAAGGCGGCCGCTTCGGCCGAATCGCCAGGCAGCATCATCGTCGGAACGGAGTGGCCGAATACCTCGTAATAGGCTGTGTGGAGTTCATTCAGTTCGGCTTCGGTTGGCGTGCTCATTGTGATCCTTCGTCTACCACTATCCATATAGCAGACTATCCGCCGCTCTTTCTTAAATCTCCTTCCGGGAACGTCTTTTGGCCGCCAAAGGTGGTGACTAAGCCGCATAAATGCGGTATTTTACTTTACGCGGAAATACTAGGGATTTTAATAAAAAGGCGGGGAGCGGCCACAGATGATTCGGATGGGACTTAGGGTTGTGAAAATCTACCACCACCTTAAAATTCGCCACCAATCAGCACTCCGAATTCCGTTCCCACCCTCACAGCATTGCTACGTAAAACAATTACTTAGCAAAGTAAGTTTTTGGAATAGACGACGTGAAACTCGAAGACCTTAAACCTAATGCCACCGTCCGCGGTATCCTGCCTGATGCCGTCGTTACCGTAGAAAAAGTTCAGTGGCATGGCTCAGATGCATTGACCCTGGTTTACCGGGGTCCGGATGGTCGGGTTGCGGACGAAATTCTCTATCGTCACGATGAATCTCGCCTGGAAATCGTCGAAATCGGCCGGCCATGGAGCTTCGACAGCGACGGGGCCCTTTTCCGCCTTGTCTCGGAAGCGCATCGCATCCGCCTGGCACACCTATTTGATCCCTTACTCGCGGTCCACACATCGCTTGTAGATCCCCTTCCACACCAGATCACGGCAGTTTATGAAGCGATGCTCCCCCGTCAACCGCTTCGCTTTCTCCTTGCAGACGATCCGGGGGCCGGTAAAACCATCATGGCTGGCCTGCTCATCAAAGAGTTAATCGCAAGGGGTGATCTGAAACGGTGTTTGATTGTTTGCCCTGGCAGCCTCGTTGAGCAGTGGCAAGATGAGCTGCATCGCCGTTTTCATTTACCATTTGAAATTCTCACAAACGATAAACTGGAAGCTGCCCGCACTGGCAATTGGTTTCTTGAAAACGACCTCGCCATTGCACGGCTCGATAAGTTATCGCGAGACGAAAACGTACAAAATAAACTAAGCGCATCTGATTGCCGATACGATTTGATTGTCTGCGACGAAGCCCACAAGCTTTCGGCCACCTTTTTTGGAGGGGAAGTCAAGTACACCAAACGATACCGGCTAGGACAGCTTCTGTCGGGGCTAACGCGGCATTTCCTGTTAATGACGGCAACTCCACACAACGGCAAAGAAACCGATTTCCAGCTTTTCCTTGCGTTATTGGACGGAGACCGTTTCGAAGGCAGGTTCAGAGACGGCGTGCATCAAGTAGACGTTTCAGACTTGATGCGGCGAATGGTCAAGGAGAAACTGCTCAAATTCGATGGCAGACCGCTCTTTCCGGAGCGCATCGCCCATACACTGCCGTACAAACTATCTGACAGCGAAGCCCATCTCTATAGGGAAGTGACTGAATATGTCCGCGGAGAATTCAACCGCGCCGAAGCGCTTCAGAATAACAAACGTTCCGGCACGGTCGGCTTTGCACTCACTATCCTGCAACGTCGTTTAGCGTCTTCGCCGGAAGCTATTTATCAATCGCTTCACCGTCGCCGTGAACGCCTGGAAAAAAGACAACGTGAACTGGAACTTCTGCAGCGAGGTTCCCAGGTATCTACGCCAGCATATACAGGTCCCATGCTCGATGAGGATGATATTGAGGACCTGGAAGATGCGCCCGAAAATGAAGTTGAAGCCGCGGAAGAAGAAATTCTCGATCAAGCCACTGCAGCAGCAACACTGGCAGAACTCAATATCGAAATTGATACGCTTAAGCGCCTCGAAGCTATCGCTGCCGAAGTCAGGCGTAGCGGGCTTGACACAAAATGGCGGCAATTATCCGAACTCCTGCAATTACTGTTCACGCCCGGGAATGTCGGGAATGGAATAGCCGAAAAACCAGCGCCATATGGCTCAGGCCCTATTCCCGACCCCGTTCCCTCGCCACACCAAAAGCTAGTTGTTTTTACGGAACACCGCGACACACTCAACTATCTTGAACGTCAGATTGGTTCGCACTTTGGCCGCCCCGAGGCTGTCGTCATGATACATGGCGGCATGGGACGCGAAGAACGGCGCAAATCGCAGGAAAGTTTTCTCCATAACCCGGAAGTTCGCGTATTGCTGGCAACTGACGCTGCAGGCGAAGGTATCAATCTGCAACGCGCGCACCTTATGGTGAACTATGATTTGCCCTGGAACCCCAACCGCCTTGAGCAACGATTCGGCCGGATTCACCGTATCGGTCAAACAGAAGTCTGCCACCTATGGAACTTGGTGGCCGAAGAAACCCGGGAGGGCGACGTCTATCGCCAGTTGCTCGATAAACTGGAAGAAGCCCGCAATGCGCTAGGCGGGCAGGTTTTCGATGTACTGGGAAAACTTCATTTCGAAGGCAAACCGCTCCGCGACCTCCTTATCGAAGCGATACGCTACGGCGATCTGCCCGAGGTGCGCGAACGACTGACTCGCGCCATCGAAGGCAGCGTGGACCGCGAACACTTGCGCGAACTCATCGAAGATCGTGCCCTGGCTCAAGA
Source organism: Gammaproteobacteria bacterium (assembly GCA_036381555.1). Lineage (GTDB taxonomy): Bacteria > Pseudomonadota > Gammaproteobacteria > HTCC5015 > HTCC5015 > DASVCP01. Next base: position 2,140 of record DASVCP010000526.1, on the reverse strand, counting down.
CGCAATGGACTCAAGCCGCGTGGCGCGTATCCGCGAGGAAATGGAGCGTGCCGAAGCCCGCCGCCTCCAACCGCATTATATCGAGTCGTTTTTCCTGGAAGCCTTCCGGCGTCTGGGCGGAACGGCCCGTCAACGCGAATCAAGGCGATACGAAATCACCCACGTGCCCGCCCCCATACGCAACAGGGATCGTCAAATCGGAACCGGTGATGCGGTGCTGACCCGCTACGAGCGCATCGCATTCGAAAAGAATCTTATTGCGCCGCACGGCCAGCCGCTCGCCGCTTTTGTCTGCCCGGGCCACCCATTGCTCGATGCCGTGCTTGATCTTACCCTGGAACGTCATCGGGACTTGATGAAAAGAGGAACGGTTTTAGTGGATGAAACCGATGCGGGCACCCATCCACGAATGCTCTTCTTTTTGGAACATGCCATTCAGGACGCCAGTACACTGCCTTCCGGCGAACGGCGGGCGATCTCGAAACGCATGCTGTACGTCGAAATAGACAGCCAGGGACAGACCAGGCACCTTCATTACGCGCCCTATCTCGATTACCGTCCTTTGGCCGAGAATGAGCCCACCGTATCCGACCTGCTATCCCACCCTGAATGCGCCTGGATAACGCGGTCACTCGAACAGGAAATTCAGAAATACGCCATCGCTGAAGTCGTGCCCGGGCATATCGGCGAAGTCCGCGACCGGCGTCTCAAGTGGGTTGAAAAAACGCGTGTCGCAGTGAAGGACCGGTTGACCAAAGAAATTACTTACTGGGATCACCGCGCCGAACAACTCAAACTACAGGAACAAGCCGGAAAAGCGGGCGCAAGGCTCAACTCGCAGGAAGCGCGCCGCCGCGCCGACGAACTTCAGGCGAGGCTCGAAAAACGGCTGACCGAATTGGACAGGGAAGCAAAAATCTCCGCATTGCCGCCGGTTGTACTGGGCGGGCTGGTAGTCGTCCCCGCCGGGCTGCTTGCGGCAATCTCCGGTCGGGGTTTACCGCCGGCCTCGAAGCCCGCCGATACACAGGCAAGCGCGGCCCGAGCCCGGGCAATCGTAATGCAAGTTGAACGGCAGCTCGGCTTCGAACCGACTGACCGTGAATTCGAAAAACTGGGCTATGACATCGAAAGTCGTTCGCCAGAGACGGGGCATCTCCGATTCATTGAAGTCAAAGGACGTGTGGCTGGAGCAACAACCATTACGGTGACCAGAAATGAAATTATGACAAGCCTTAATAAACCTGATGACTTCATACTCGCATTAGTAGAATTTATAGATGAAAGCAAACATCAGGTGTATTATCTCCGACGTCCTTTTCAACGCGAACCTGATTTTGGAGCAACAAGCGTGAACTATGACTTTGCTGAATTGCTGGCAAAAGCCGAGAATCCGTCATGAGAATTTCAATAGGTGATATCCGGAGCGATTTTTCAGGCTTTTCTCGACTTGCCAAACTTGCGCATGAACTTAATGGCTGCATGTTTGATACAATCGACATAGATTTTTCACCTTGTTCTTGGCTTGATGCCAATATGAGTGCCCCTTTAGGTGTTATTTTTGCTCACGCCATTGATGACCTCAACAACATACAACCATCAGGTTTGAATCACGGGGTTGAGACAATACTAACGAAAAATAAATTTTTGGTTGGGTATGGGTATAACGAACGCACAGATACTTATGGCACAACAATTCCTTATCAACGCTTCAACCCCAAGGACAACCGGTATTTTGCAGCGTACTTAAATAAAAACCTGGAAAGGAAAGAGTTGCCAAAGATGTCGGAGGCCTTGTCTTATAAGTTCAAAGACAGCATCCTCGAGATTTTTGATAATGCCGCTTCACATTCAGAAACAAAGCTTGGAATTTTTGCCTGCGGCCAATATTTTCCAACCAAAAATCGACTCGATTTCTGCGTCGCAGATGCCGGAATAGGGATACGAAAAAAGATACGCGAAGAACTTGGTCTAAAAATGAATTCAGACCAAGCCATTGTATGGGCATTACAAGAGGGAAATACCACTCGCAAAGGTCGCATACCCGGGGGACTCGGTCTAAAATTGTTACGCAAATTTATCACGTTGAACCAAGGTCGAATTCAAATCGTTTCCGACAGAGGTTACTGGGAACTCACCT
>DASVCP010000525.1:0-2309 GCA_036381555.1 Gammaproteobacteria bacterium | reverse complement strand
GGATGGCGGAAGTGCAGAAATTGCAGGAGCAAACTTTCTGCGTGCAGGGAGCACACGGAGAAAGACAAAGATAAAAATAAATACTTCGTATGTTGTTTCCGCGGTTCCACGATCGATTGAAATATTTTTGAGCTCAACGAGCGGAAGTTATATTGGATTTTTAAATCCGATCATGATTACATGTCGGCAATTATTTGTTCTTGATTTTAATTTTGTTTTTCTCTCTGTGATCTCCGTGTCCTCCGTGGTTAGATAGGTTTTATTTTATGGGATTTAAATGCGGTATCGTCGGATTGCCCAACGTCGGCAAGTCCACGCTGTTCAACGCCTTGACCAAGGCGCAGATTGCGGCGGAGAACTATCCGTTCTGCACCATCGACCCCAACGTCGGGGTGGTGCCGATGCCGGATGAACGGCTGGACGCGCTGGCGGCTATCGTCAAGCCGCAGAAGGTGCTGCCGACCACCATGGAATTCGTCGATATCGCCGGGCTGGTGGCCGGCGCCTCGAAAGGCGAGGGTCTGGGCAACCAGTTTCTGGCCCACATCCGTGAAACCGACGCCATTGCCCACGTGGTGCGCTGCTTTGAAAACGACGACGTGGTGCACGTCGCCGGCCGGGTCAGCCCGCTGGACGACATCGAGATCATCGACACCGAACTGCTGCTCGCCGACCTGGACAGCGTCGACAAGGCCCTGCTCAAGGCGGCCCGCAACGCCAAGTCCGGCAACAAGGACGCCGTCGCCCGCGCCAAACTGCTGGAAAAACTCAAGGCCCACCTGGAAGCCGGCAATCCGGTGCGTACCGCCGGCATCACCGACGAGGAAAAACCGCTGCTGCGCGAGTTCGGCATGATTACCGCCAAGCCGGTGATGTTTATCGCCAACGTCAACGAAGACGGGTTTGAAAACAACCCGCTGCTGGACAAGGTCACGGCCTTCGCCGCCGGCCAGGGTGCGCAGGTGGTGCCGGTGTGTGCCGCCATGGAGGCGGAAATCGCCCAGCTCGAAGACGATGAAAAGCAGGAATTCCTCGCCGACATGGGCCTGAGCGAGCCGGGCCTGGACCGGGTCATCCGCGCCGGTTACCGGCTGCTGGGGTTACAAACCTTCTTCACCGCCAGCGAAAAGGAAGTCCGCGCCTGGACCGTCAAGGCAGGCGCCACCGCCCCCAACGCAGCCGGCCGAATCCACACCGACTTCGAAAAGGGCTTCATCCGCGCCGAGGTCATCGCCTACGACGACTTTATCGCCCATAAGGGCGAGCAGGGCGCCAAGGACGCCGGCAAATGGCGGCTGGAAGGCAAGGATTACGTGATGCAGGAAGGGGATGTCGTACACTTCCGGTTTAATGTTTAGGCACCCCTAAAAACGGTCTTTTCGTCCGATAGCTTCGTTGTCAGCGTGCTCAAATCCTCATGTACTAGCCGTGTACACTCCGGTTTGTCACTCCCGACTTCCCTGTCTCCCGCGACACTAGCGCATCCCTGCGCGTCGTCCGTGCGCTGACGCCTCGCTCTCGAACGAAAATCCTCATTTTTAGAGGCACCTATAAAAACCCTTATTAAGGAAAAGGGAAAGTAGGGACCAAGCAATATCTGGAAAAAATCGGTCAGAATCGCTATTATTCGGCCCCGCGCCGGGTGTTCGTTCCGGCCGTTTGAAGAAAGTCGGCAAGTTCCGTGTGGCTACATAGCTCAGTTGGTTAGAGCACAGCATTCATAATGCTGGTGTCCCTGGTTCAAGTCCAGGTGTAGCCACCAATCCTCTAGTTCGTCTCGTCGCATAGTTGAGTGGCTCGCTAATCCGGGGGACACCAAACTTTTTTGATGCTGGTGTCCGGTTAGCCGCGGCCAAGTAATATGCCGACTTCCCTGTCGGCGAACCTTGCACGCATCCTGCGCGCGGTTCAAGTCCAGGTGTAGCCACCATCTCTTCAATTTTCCTCATCCCGCAAGTTAAGTGGCTCCGAGATGTAGGGACACCAAACCTTCTTGTATTTGCTGGTGTCAGGCCGTGCTGTCCGACTCGTGATACATGGGAGTAATAGCCGGCATTGGTGGACGCGATGGTTCAAGTCCAGGTGTAGCCACCATCTCTTCAGTTTTCCTCGTCCCGCAAGTTAAGTGGCTCCGAGATGTAGGGACACCAAACCTTCTTGTATTTGCTGGTGTTAGATCAGCGCAGGCAGAAAATTGCTCCTTGTATCTTTCTCGATATGCTGTTTAGCTAACAGTGTATCAGGGCATAGGGTGAACACGGGTTGCTCCGAAGGCTGTGAGCCTGTGACGCAGATAGTGTCCCCTATGT
>DASVCP010000524.1:0-3972 GCA_036381555.1 Gammaproteobacteria bacterium | reverse complement strand
TACGCCGGTATCGACCACCTCGGCGTCGATGATCTTGGCAACCACCGTCTGCTCGGGCCGGCCGCCGAAATGAAAGCTGAACGCCAGCAATCCCACGATGACGACATGCAACGCCAGCGAAACCACGATCGCCGGCAGATAACTTTCGTTAGGCGCAGCCAACTCTGCCATTGCGATTACTTTTTGGCGACATCACCGGCCGGTTCGGTCATCAGGCCAACTTTGGGCGCACCCGCCTCCTGCAACAGACTCATTGCCGACACCACATGCCCGTAGGCAACCTGCCTGTCTCCCTTGACGATCACAGCCAGATCGGGCTTGCTCTTCAATGCCTTTGCAACCGTGAGCTTGAGCGGTTCGGGATCGATAACCGTGTTGGGTTTCTCGCCGATATTCAGGTAATAGCGCCCATTGGCGTCCACGGTGACGACGATGGGTTCAAGGCTGTTGGGCGGCAGCGGTTCGGAGCTGGTTTCCGGCAAATCGACTTCAATACCCTGAGTCAACAACGGCGCGGTAATCATAAAGATTACCAGCAACACCAGCATCACGTCGATGTAAGGCACCACGTTGATTTCCGACATCAGCCGGCGGCGTCTGGCGTTGGCGGCCATTATGCAGCCACCCGCAACGTCATGACCTTCGGCGGAAACTCAATCCATTTCATGAGTTGCCTCCTCCTTGCTGCCGGCCTGGCTGAACACCTGGCGCTGTATCAGCGTGGAGAACTCTTCCATGAAATTTTCATAACGTCTTTCCAGCCGTTCCACACGTCCGGAAAAACGATTGTAGGCAATCCCCGCCGGAATCGCAGCAAACAGACCCATGGCCGTCGCCACCAGCGCTTCGGCGATACCCGGCGCGACCATGCTCAAGGTCGCCTGCTGCACATTGGCCAGCGCACGAAATGAATTCATGATTCCCCACACCGTTCCCAACAGTCCGACATACGGGCTGGTAGACCCCACGGTCGCCAGAAAATTCAAATGCGTTTCCAGCCTGTCGATCTCGCGCGACAGCCCGACCCGCATCACGCGGTGCGAGCTTTCGACGATGCGTTCGGGTGCGGTTTTACTTCTGTTGTGACGGATATATTCCCGAAAACCGGCTTCGAAAATCCGCTCCATGCCGCCCAACCCTTCCGGCCGGCTTTGCAGACCGGCGTACATATCGCGCAAATTGCCGCCCGACCAGAACCGGTCTTCGAACTTTTCGGCCTGGCGTTCGGCGCGGCTCAGCATTCTCGACTTTTGAAAGATGAATACCCACGACACCAGCGAGGCCAGCAACAGCGTCAGCATGATCAGCTTGACGATCAGGCTGGCTTCGGAAACCAGGGTGATGAAAGACATATCAACGTTCACGGGCAAAACGCTCCTTGATATCGGCAGGAATTTTCGCGGGCCTGAAATCGGCCGCGGTTAAACAAACCACGATAATGCTTCCCAGGGTCAACTTCTTTGTACGAATCCGGTTTTCATCCACACGCCACACTTCTTGTTCGAATTCAATCTTGGTACCGCCCATTTCCCTGATAGTCGCGGTAATTTCGATTTCATCGCCCAATCTGGCGGCGGCGATATATTTCAACGAAATGTCCGTTACCGCGAACAGCACGCCGTACCCATTCACCAGCACCTCCGGACCAAAACCGCGCAATCGGAGTAAATCCGTACGGGCATGCTCCATGTAGCGCAAATAGTTGGTGTGATAAACCACACCACCGCTGTCCGTGTCATCGTAATAAACGCGCCGAAAAATGCTGATCGTGGACAAAGCGATGTTCCCTTAGGGTGGACTTACGCAAAGTAAGTTCAACAATAATGCCGTATTTAAGTTTTATAAGGGTAATTGAGTCTGCTCCGCCTCATCGTCTCTCGCCGGCGGTTGCAGGCCGAAATGACGATAGGCGCGTTCGGTCGCGATGCGTCCCCGCGGTGTTCGCATAATGAACCCCTGCTGTATCAGGTAGGGTTCGACAACGTCCTCCAGCGTGCCGCGTTCCTCGCCAATCGACGCCGACAGATTGTCGAGGCCCACAGGTCCGCCGCTGAACTTCTCGATAATGGTGTTCAACAATTTGCGATCCATATGATCGAGACCCAGCACATCGACCGACAGCATGTCCAGGGCACTGGCGGCTATGCTCGCCGCGATCTCGCCGTTACCTTTGACCTCCGCGTAATCCCGTACCCGCCGCAACAGCCGGTTGGCGATACGCGGCGTTCCCCGCGCACGCCGGGCAATTTCCTCGGCGCCTGCCGGCTCGGTCTTCAATCCCAATATGTTCGCGGAGCGCTGCACGATGGCGCTCAAGTCGGGCACATTGTAAAACTCCAGCCGCTGAACGATACCGAACCGGTCACGTAACGGCGAAGTCAGCAGCCCGGCGCGCGTGGTGGCGCCCACCAGGGTAAAGGGCGGCAGATCGATTTTGATCGAACGCGCCGCCGGCCCCTCGCCGATCATGATATCGAGCTGGTAGTCTTCGAGTGCCGGATACAGGACCTCCTCGACCATGGGACTCAGACGGTGAATCTCGTCGATAAACAACACATCGTTGGGTTCGAGATTGGTGAGCAACGCCGCCAGATCGCCCGGGCGCTCCAACACCGGGCCGGAGGAATGACGGATATTCACGCCCATTTCGTTGGCGACGATATTGGCCAGCGTGGTCTTGCCCAGGCCGGGCGGCCCGAAAATCAGCACGTGATCCAGCGCTTCCCGCCGCGCGCGCGCGGCCGAAATAAAGATCTCCATCTGCTCGTGCACGGCCGGTTGGCCGATGTAGTCGGCCAGCCGCTTCGGCCGGATCGCCCGGTCCTGCGCGTCTTCCTCGCGATTCGGTTCGGCGGTAATCAGTCGTTCGATGTCGGTCATGTTGATCTTTTTATAAAGCGGACTTTAACGCCAAACGGATGATTTCCTCGGCGCTGCCGTTGGCGCCGGCGGCGCTTTGGGCGGCGCGCACCATCCGGCTGGCTTCCGGCGGTTTGTAGCCGAGCGCGATCAGAGCAGTGACGGCTTCTTCGATCGGCGTGGCTTCCGCGCCCGGCGCCGGCATGCCGATGCGATCGGCTTCGGCCGACGTCTGTTCGAGCTTGTCTTTCATTTCCACGATCAATCGCTGGGCGGTTTTCTTACCCACGCCCGGCAGGCGGGTCAAGGCGGTGCTGTCTTCCAACTGCACGCAGCGGATAAAGGCGTTCACTTCGATGCCGGACAGAATGGTCAACGCCAGCCTGGCGCCGACGCCGCTGACCCTGATCAGGGACCGGAACAACACCCGTTCCGCTTCAGTGGCGAACCCGTAAAGTTGCAGGGCATCCTCGCGAACATGGGTGTGCACCAGCAGCACGACTTTCTGTCCGATTTCGGGCAGCTTGTAAAACGTGGACATGGGCGCATCTACGTCATAACCGACGCCGTTGACATCCAGCAATAAGGCGGGCGGTTGTTTGGCGGCCAAAACCCCTGTCAATCGACCGATCATACTCCTGACACTCTCTTCCCCATTTAAACACGACGCCGCGTGGGACGGCGCCTGGCAAAAGCGACATTATAGCGCTGAAGACGGCTGTGACCGTGGCAGATTGCAATTGCCAGCGCATCGGCCGCGTCCGCCGGCATCCGGCCGCGAATTTTGAGCAGGGTTTTGCTCATGTGCTGCACCTGTTCCTTGCCCGCCGCGCCGGTACCGACCACAGCCTGCTTGACCACGCGCGCGGCGTATTCATGCACGGTTACCCGGTTCACCATGCAGGCCGCGATCGCTGCGCCTCGCGCCTGCCCCAATTTCAGAGCGGCGGCCGGGTTGCGGCTCATAAAGACTTCCTCCACCGCCGCCTCCTGCGGCGACCACTCGGCGATGATGTCGGCCAGTTTTTTGTGGATCAAGGCCAAGCGTTCGGGCGTCTCCAGGTGACCGACCTTGATCGCACCGTGCGCAATGTAGTGACTGTCGCGGCCGTC
>DASVCP010000523.1:0-5125 GCA_036381555.1 Gammaproteobacteria bacterium | reverse complement strand
GACACTTCGATACTTATATATTTACCTATACGACGATACGGCAGGGTGAGGCACTTATGAAACTGGCGATCCTCAGAATACACGGAGTTCATTGTTTGCCTGAGGAGGTCGTTCGGCATTTCGAGGAGGAGCCGGACTCGGTATGGCGTGCCGGTGAGAGGATGTTGCGCGGGAAGATACGCGCGGACTCCGGGATTTCCTACTGTGTCAGTGATGTAAGCTCGAATGAGGAACTGATCCGGGACATTCGCGCATTTGTTCGCAAGAACGAACACGGGCTGTCGGAACTGGTTAGCCAAGGCTTGCGTGCCGAGCTTGGCGTTGGTGTCAGCGTTGGAGACGCTTCACAGTACACAAGTTCCGTTTTATTTGAAGCGGAGGATCTTCGTATTTTCGAGAATCTCGGCATTAGCCTGGTCTTCTCGGCGTACCCGACTTCTGACGAAGCGAATGTTAGCGACGCGCCTCAATAAAGCTTTTAACTTTTCGCGCCTTCGCGCCTTTGCGTGAGGAATAAAATAAAGAATCCGATTCCGGCCTTATCGGTTTTTGGGTTCGTTTACGGCTAACCTTGGCTTATAATAAATCTCCGTGATTAAGGGCTGGAATCATGAAAAAACTTCCCGTCATAAAAACAATGATCGGCGCGCTGTATTATCCATGGGTGCTGCGAAAGCCATTATTCAAGGCGTTATCAATCTTGATTGTGGCTGGCGTGGTACTGTCTACGGTATGGTGGTATCAGTGGGGACTTGGGCTTATTCCGGAATACATAGGCTGGTTGGTTGCGATTATATTTTGGACGCTGTATACCCTGTTCGCGGTGATTTGCCATCGTATGGTGTTATTAGGTGTTTCATCCGTTCCAGAATATGGTGTTGGCAGGGTAGGTGAACGGGATTTTCGTTTTGCTGTGGCGCTAGCAATATTGATGATAATTTCCATGTTGGCCCCTTATAGTGTCAGCCTGATTATTTTTCTCCTCTTGGGGATAATTAAAAATCTGCCGTTTGTACCGGAATTCAATATGAAAATTAATTTCGGTATAAATGCATCTTCCTGGCTGTTTTATATTGGCCAGATTTTTGTCCTCTCAAGATTCGGCTTGATTCTGCCCGCTACGGCTGTCGATGAGCGCCCTACGCTTAAGTGGGCATGGCGGACTTCGCGAGGCAATACTTTGCGTCTTATGGTGGTGCTGGGTTTTCTCCCCTGGCTTGTCTACCTGCCATCCGAGTTTCTTCCAGAAGATCCGGGCGTAACCGGGTATGGATTATATGTTCTCACGTGGTGGTTATTGTTGCCGATTGAAATCACGGTGCTTTCACTTTCTTATAAAGAGCTGGTTCAGGAACGAGAGCAAGAAAAAGAACAATTGGTTTTATGAAGCGGGCTGCTGAAAACCGGTTGTCAGAATCAGCGGATTTCCGCTTCTGGTTGGTGACAATCTCAATTTTCCTGGTCGGGTTCCTGTTTGCCTATGCCTTTATGTTTGCTGTGCAGACCCAGAGGTGCGTTTCGTTCGAAGACTATTGGCTGGAAAGCGAGCCAGGACTATATGTTAATTTTGCCTGGATATTTGGGCTTTTGTTTGTCTGGAATTTGCTTTTGTTTGTCATGCCGCTTCTCGGCAGAAAAGCTAGCAAAGGCAAGGCTTCTCATTTTCTGGTAAACGGCTTTACATTACTGGTTATCGGGTACGCGCTGCTGCGACTTCACGACTTCGTTATCGAATACGAGGCAATCTACAAGTACGCCGATGCAGAATGGAATGTGTCGGAAGAATATATAGTTAATTGGGATGACTGCAAAGCCGCTAAACCATTTTTGGGGAGGTGGTCTGTCAATACAGATGATCCGCGCGCGGGGTTGTCTGATGCTGAAATGGTTTTAAACCGGGATTTGACGTTTCAGCTGCTTGATGCCAATCAGGAAGTGAGTCATCACGGGAAGTGGGAGCCGACCGAATGGCTGGAGTTGCATTTTTATTATCGGAGTGATGACCAATATCGGAATTTCCGAATTCTGGATGTGACCCGTAACAAGTTGGTACTGGAACAGATCTGGGCGTATGTGGGTGACAAGGAAATAGAGGAACCAGTAAAAGTTGAGTTGCTGCGCCTGCCCGAGTTGGAAAAACCGGAAAGCGCATTCAATATGAACTGGGATTTTGTATTTGATAGAAGTAAGATTTCCAGGCCGTAAGTATCCGAACTATTTTGTCACCTCACCCAATCCTTCCCGGAGGGAAAACAGATTATTCTTTTCACCCTCGCGTCTTGGCGGCTTCGCGTGAGGAATATGTTTTGATTTTGTCTCTGTGCCTCTCTTTTCCTCCGTGTCTCGGCAACTGCTCCATGCGTTGCTCTACCTTCTGCATCCATGCAGTCGTCCGTGGTAGTCTTTTTATTTGATCCCCTCTGTGTTCTCCGTGCCCTCCGTGGTTTAGCTAATATAAAATAAAGTCTCTCTTCCTTAATGAGCCGCTGACGGAGCCCCCGCGCCTTTTGGATAGCGGATATCTTCCACCATCTGCTGAATCTCCTCCGGCGCATCCCCCGTGAACTTATGCACGCTGATCGCCACAATAAAATTCACCAGCATCCCCAACGCGCCGATGCCTTCCGGCGAGATGCCGAACAGCCAGTTGTCGGGTGTGTTGGACCCGGGGCTGATGAACTTGAAGAACACGATGTACACGGTGGTGAACAACAGGCCGGCGACCATGCCGGCGATGGCGCCTTGTTTGTTCATTCTCTTATAAAAGATGCCGAGGATGATCGCCGGGAAGAAGCTCGACGCCGCCAGGCCGAAGGCGAAGGCCACCACCTGCGCGACGAAGCCGGGCGGGTGGATGCCCAGGTAGCCGGCGATGCAGACCGCGACGGCGGCGGACACGCGCGCGTACAGCAGTTCTTTTTTATCGGTGATGTTGGGCATCAGGTTGCGCTTGAGCAGGTCGTGCGAGATCGAGGTGGAGATCACCAGCAGTAATCCGGCGCAGGTGGACAGCGCGGCGGCGATGCCGCCGGCGGCGACCAGCGCGATGATCCAGGCGGGCAGGTTGGCGATTTCCGGGTTGGCCAGCACCATGATGTCGCGGTCGACCTCCATTTCGTTGCGCGCGTCCTTGGCGTAGAACATGCGGCCGTCGTTGTTGTTGTCGGTCCATTCGATCAGGCCGGTGCGTTGCCAGTTGGTGATCCAGCCGGGCGCCTGTTCGTGCGGCGTGCCGGCCATGTCCGTGCCGTTGATGGTCTGGATCATGTTGAGGCGGGCGAAGGCCGCGACCGCGGGCGCGGTGGTGTAGAGGATGGCGATGAACAGCAGCGCCCAGCCGACCGATTTGCGCGCGTCGTGGACTTTCGGCACGGTGAAGAAGCGCACGATCACGTGCGGCAGGCCGGCGGTGCCGACCATCAGCGCGAAGGTGATGCAGAATACGTCGATGGTGCTCTTGCTGCCGTCGGTGTAGGCGGCGAAGCCCAGTTCCCGGCTGAGGCCGTCGAGCTTGTCCAGCAGGTAGGTGCCGGGTTCGTTGAGCAGGTCGGCGCCGAAGCCGGTCTGCGGCAGGAAATGGCCGGTCATCATGATGGAGATGAATATCGCCGGCACCATGTAGGCGAAGATCAGCACGCAGTACTGCGCCACCTGGGTGTAGGTGATGCCTTTCATGCCGCCGAGCACGGCGTAGAAGAACACCACCGCCATGCCGATGATCACGCCCGTGGCGATATCGACTTCGAGAAAGCGCGAGAACACCACGCCGACGCCGCGCATCTGGCCGGCGACGTAGGTGAACGAGACGAAGATGGCGCAGATGACCGCAACGGTGCGCGCGGTCTGCGAGTAGTAGCGGTCGCCGATGAAATCGGGCACGGTGTACTTGCCGAACTTGCGCAGGTAGGGCGCCAGGCACAGCGCCAGCAGCACGAAGCCGCCGGTCCAGCCCATCAGGTAGACGCCGCCGTCGTAACCCATGAACGAAATCAGCCCGGCCATGGAAATGAACGAGGCCGCGCTCATCCAGTCGGCTGCCGTGGCCATGCCGTTGGCGATAGGATGCACGTGACTGCCGGCGACGTAGAAATCGTTGGTCGAGGCGGCGCGGGTGCGGATGGCGATGACGATATAGAGAAGAAAACTGAGGCCGACGATCAGAAAGGTCCAGGCTTGGATGCTCATGGTGGCGATTCCCCCGAATCGATTAGTCTTCGTTGACGTGGTACTTGTGGTCGAGCTTGTTCATTCGCCAGACATAGACCGCGATCAGCAATACAAAGGTATAGATCGCGCCCTGCTGAGCGAACCAGAAGCCGAGCTTGAAACCGAAAAAGCGGAATTGATTGAGAAAATCAGCCAGCAGGATGCCGAAGCCGAAGGATACGGTGAACCAGATGGAGAGCAGGATCAGCATCAGGCGGAGGTTTTCTTTCCAGTAAGCCGCCTGCGCCTGTTTGGATTTGAACATCGTCATGTCGGTTGCCCCCTTCACGAAAATCAGCGCGCGATTACGCGGAGCATAATCAACGCAAGCGTGTGACTTTGCAAGATGAACGGCAAATAGTCAATATGAACATTTGATTTTGCAAGGGCTGTTATGAATATTGTTGGAGCGCATGGCAATCACGGGGTAATCTAAGCTGTGCCGGTGAGTGTATACGCTAAAGTTCGAGAAACCGTCTCGAATAAATGCCGTTACCGTCGCTGTTCTGTCCGCGGCTGTTCTGCGGCGATAATCTCGATATTCGGCAGCCACGAGACCGAGGGAGCCCATTGCAGGGCCGCTGAAGAATGCGTGCATGCTGTTCGTGCCGGGAGCAGGACGATTGAAGCGGAATGATTCGGGGCGCAAACGGTAAACAATTACGAAGGCAGCGCGATCTATTAGGGAGTTAACGCGGATTGAATTTATTCGCGGCAAAAGTCAAAAAAGATGAAGCTCCGCCGGCAGGAGAGGTAGCGATGAGGGGGCCGGCGGAGCTTCAACCGGGTATGAGTACCCGGATTTAACCTGAACATAAGGCGAAACCCCGCCGGCGAAGGGCTCTGTTCCGCCGGCGGGATTTCTGACCGGGAAACTCTGATGACTCAGAATTCCCCCGGTTTAGGGCTCGACGCCCCA
>DASVCP010000522.1:0-2628 GCA_036381555.1 Gammaproteobacteria bacterium | reverse complement strand
GGAGCTTGAAGGTATAGATTTTCTTATCGTCAGATACCGTCCAGGATTCGGCTACGCCGGGAATCGGCGCCAGCGTTTTGGGGTTTTTTCGGGTCAGTCCCTCGAACAATGCCCACTGGATATGAGATTCGGGCGTGCCGGTAGTGATATGGGGGTCGAGATCCTCCGGTTCGGCACTGTTACCTGCGTGCAGGATCTGGTGTTGATTACCGTGCTCAACGTTGCTGACCTGATTGCCGCAGCCGCTTAGCAGCGTAATGGCAAGGAGGGCGATTCCCGGTAGGCCGGGAAGCTTATATCCGGATTTCATACTGTTCCTCTAAGGTGCAAGTTGTAAATCAAGTCGTGACAGCGTTCAACGACAGATGATCAAATATCCGCCGGATTGTTCAGCTCTTTTTCAAAGGCGGTAAAACTGTAAGGGCGTCCCAGGAAGTCGCGTACCAGGTCAGCCGCGTCTTTGGAACCGCCCGGCGCCAGGACTTTCTCCCGATAGCGCGCCGCGACATCGGTATTTCTCAATCCATGTTTCTTGAACTCGCTGAACATATCGGATGCGATCACCAGGGACCACATATAGGTATAGTAAATAGCCGAGTAGCCGTCCAGATGGCCGAAGCTGGCATAGAAGTAAGTGTCATCAACATACTTAAACGGCGAGTAACGGTTTTGCAAATCGATCGCCAATTCATTGAGGTCGATCTCGTCCGGATTCCGGTTGTAATAGTTCAGCGACAACGCAGCGTAAAACATCTGGTGCTTGACCCATAGTCCTCTGCCGAAGTGGCGGCCTTCGCGCATTTTGTCGATTAACGCGTCCGGTAGCGTTTCACCCTCGGCGTTGACCGCAAAGCTTTGCAGCGTGTCGGCATCCCACACCCACTCTTCAAGCATTTGCGAAGGCGCCTCGACAAAGTCCCATTCGGTGCTGATGCCGGAAATGCCCAGCCACGGCTGTTGGCCGGCAAAAATGCCATGCAGCAGATGGCCGAACTCGTGCAGGAAGGTTTCCACGTGATCATGTTCCATATAACCGGGACTGCCGTCTCCACCCGGGAAATTACAGATTAGTGCCGATATTGGAACTTGTATGCCTTTGACGCCTTGCTGTATTCCGAAATGGGCGGCATGTTTGTACTTGCCGTCACGAGGATGCATGTCCAGATAAAAACGGCCGATCAGTTGATCGTCATCGTATACTTCGTACGCCTCAACCGAGGAGTGCCAGACATTATCGGTTTTCCAGGGCCTGATTGTGATTCCGAACAATGTTTCGGCAAGGTTGAATATACCTTCGCGGACGTCTTTGTACATAAAGTACTGACGCAGCTCGCGAGAATCGATCTGGTACTTTTCCTGTTTGATCAGTTCCTCGATATAGGTTTTCTGCCAGTCGCCCACTTCGGTTGCTTCCGGTTGGATTTTGGTCAGTCTTTGGAGCAGAACCGCATAGTCTTGTTTCGCCCTTTGCTCGGCAATTGAGGTGATTTTATCGATGAACTGTTGCGCGTTTTCCGGGGTTTTTATCATTTTATCCTCGGTTATGTATTCCGCGTAATTTCTGTAACCGAGTATTTTTGCCAGCTCATGACGCTTCTGCAGCAGTTCGGCCAGTACGGCTTCGTTGGCCGGGTAGCCCCGCTTGCGGAATTGCTTGTACAGTTCCAACCGGGCGGTGTCGCTCTTGGCATACTGCATAAACGGAATATAGTCCGGGTAGTCCGTGGTAATAATTATTTTGCCGTTTTCATTCACCGGGTGCGCTTTGATATAGTCTTCGGGTAATCCTTCCAGTTCTTCGGCAGAATCCAGTTCGATATGCCGCACGTCTTCACGGATGTTGCGGCCGAAGTCCTGGCCCAGTTTCACGATTTCTTCTTTAAGCTTGCGAATGCGGTCGCGGGTTGCCGGGTCCTTGTCGACGCCGGCCCGGCGGAAATCGCGCAACATGTGTTCGACGTAGCGTTGGGTAACGGGGTCGGCCTTGCTGATATTGACCTTCCGCAGGTTATCGTAATACGGCCGCGAAAGGCTGATCTCCGTGGCAAGTTTGGAGAACTTCTGAACACACTCCTCGGCGGCGGTACGTACATATGCATTAGGATGAACGTTCTCGTACAGTCCTGCTTTGCTTGACGCATTGTCAAAGGTTATACCTAAACGATCCACAGCCTGAAGGAAAGCTTCGGTTGTCAGCGGACCCTGGTAGTTTTCGATATCGCGAAAATGCTTTTCGGAGGCGGCCAGGTTACGTTCGCACTCGTCGGTAAAATTTGCCGCCATGCGATCAACGGTTTCAGGTTCTGTGACAGCCTCGGACTGATTCCAGTCGCACCCGACCAGCAACAGGCTTACGGCGATGACGGAAAAACCCAGTTTTCGCACGAGCTGTTTTAGCAATACTACTCTCATTTTCGTTTCATCCGCGTTTATCGTTCATGGGCAACCCGCCGTGAGACCCGGGCGAGCACTTTA
Source organism: Gammaproteobacteria bacterium (assembly GCA_036381555.1). Classification (GTDB taxonomy): domain Bacteria; phylum Pseudomonadota; class Gammaproteobacteria; order HTCC5015; family HTCC5015; genus DASVCP01. The sequence goes on along the minus strand of DASVCP010000522.1, from coordinate 153 downwards.
GTTGTATGGGGATTTTAATCAAGTGAGGAGGTTACGTAATATGGCACTATAGATTCCTGTTAGAGTTTGGAGTTCACCAATATCGACGTGCTCGTCGATCTGGTGGATGGATGCGTTGACGGGGCCGAGTTCCACCACTTGCGCCCCGAAGGG
>DASVCP010000521.1:0-3884 GCA_036381555.1 Gammaproteobacteria bacterium | reverse complement strand
TCTCACCGCGTAACCGGACAGTTCGGGCGCCGCCTGCAACGGCTCTCGGACGTCAAACACGAACGTTTCCATGTGCAACGTGCTCAACAGTTTCCGGATGCTGGTGTTCTTTATCAGCTCGCCTTTGTCGATGATGGCGATATGCCGGCACAGATTCTCGGCCTCTTCCAGGTAATGAGTCGTCAATATGATCGTGGTGCCCTGCCTGTTGATATCGCGCATGAATTGCCACATGCTGCGACGCAGCTCGATATCGACGCCAGCCGTGGGTTCGTCCAGGATTAACAGGCGAGGCTCGTGAACCAGCGCCCTGGCGATCAGCAGCCGACGCTTCATGCCGCCGGACAAATAGCGGGATTGCTGATCGCGCTTGGACCACAAATCCAGCGCCTTGAGATAACGCTCGGCCCGGCTGTAAGCCAGCTTGCGGCGGATGCCGTAATAGCCCGCCTGGTTCAGCACGATATCGATCGGCTTTTCGAAAATATTGAAATTGAACTCCTGCGGTACGAGACCGATGTACTGCTTGGCTCTTTCGAAATGCGTATCGATATTCGCATCGAACACCTGCACGTTGCCGGCGGTTTTGCGGACCAGGGAGGTGATAATGCCTATCAGGGTCGACTTGCCGGCGCCGTTGGGGCCGAGCAACGCGAAAAAATCGCCCTCTCCGACCTCGAAACTGACGCCCTTGAGCGCTTCAACGCCGCCTTCATACGTCTTGCGGAGATTATCGATACGCAGTGCGGTGGTGGTCATCAAATTCCGGGGATTGCGGCAAAACCGCGATTATACACGCCTGCCGACCCGGCAAAAAACGCAATCCGGGAATTCTCGCGGAACTCGAAGGTGTTCCGTGTATCTATAACCCCGGATTCGAACGATACCGCGGCCGTTTGCCCACAGGCGCCAATGTTCATACAATGGCGCCCGCCCCGAAGCGGGGGCTTATAAGAAATCCTGAAAACAGAACAGGCACTGTCCCTAGAAACCGGGAGTCACCAATGACAGCACAGCAACAACTGCAAACGTTGAAAAACTATGTCAGTCAGAATGTTATCGGGCAGGAAATTCTGGTCGACAGACTGTTGATCGCTCTGTTGGCCGACGGACATTTGCTGGTGGAAGGCGCGCCGGGGCTGGCCAAAACCCGCGCCATAAAAGTGCTGAGCCAGGGCGTCGAAGCCAACTTCCACCGGGTGCAGTTCACTCCCGATCTGTTGCCGGCCGATTTAACCGGTACCGAAATTTACCGCCCGCAGGACGGTTCCTTCAAGTTCCAACAGGGCCCGCTGTTTCATAACCTGATTCTCGCCGATGAAATCAACCGCGCCCCGGCCAAGGTGCAGTCGGCGTTGCTGGAAGCCATGGCCGAACGGCAGATTACGGTGGGTACGGTGACCTATCCGTTGCCCGATCTGTTCCTGGTGATGGCGACGCAGAATCCGATCGAGCAGGAAGGCACTTATCCCCTGCCGGAAGCTCAGCTCGACCGTTTCCTGATGCATGTGCGCATCGGTTACCCCGCACCCGAGGCCGAACAGAAAATCCTGCGACTGGTCCGCCGCGAGGCGGCGCAAAATCAAACGCCCGAAGTCCCGCCGCAAATCAGCCAGCAAAGTCTGTTTGAAGCCAGGCAGGCGGTGCTGGACATCTACATGGCCGACAACATCGAGCAGTACCTGTTGCAAATCATATTGGCAACCCGGCAACCCGGTGCGTATGGCGAAGAACTGGCACGCTGGGTCGAGTACGGCGCCAGTCCGCGCGCCACCATCGCCCTGGATCGCACCGCGCGTGCTCACGCCTGGCTGGCCGGACGCGATTACGTCGGACCGGAAGACGTGCAGGCCATGGCGTACGACGTGCTGCGCCATCGGATTCTTCTGAATTACGAGGCGCAGGCAGAGGGAGTGACGCCCGATCGCTTCATCGGCGAATTGCTGGCGCGGATTCCGGTCCCCTGATCGACGTTTTGCAGGATGAGCATCCCGGCAACCCATGTGACGGAAAACCCGACCCGCGTCACTGCGCAATCGCTGATCGAACTGGCGCGGGCGGGAGAACAGCTGCCGCTGCGATCGGTCAACCTGCGCGCGTTGAACAGCGGTCTTTACGTCTCGCCGTTCAAGGGTCGCGGCATGGAGTTCGACGAAACCCGTCCCTACCAGCCCGGCGACGACATCCGCAGTCTGGACTGGAAAGTCACGGCCCGCACCGGTAAGGCCCACACCAAGCTGTTTCGCGAGGAACGCGAGCGGCCGGTGTTGTTGTGGGTGGACTTGCGCAAATCCATGTTCTTCGCCACCCGCGGCGTCTACAAATCGGTGATGGCGGCCAGGGCGTCGGCCCTGCTGGCCTGGAGCACCGCCGCACACGGCGACCGCCTGGGCGGATTGATTTTTTCCGATGATACGCACCGGGAACTGCCGCCCAAAAACGGCCGCGGCGCCGTGCTGCGCTTTATCCAAAGCCTGTCACACCATCCGGCCTGGGACCAGAACGGCGCTCCGCCTTCAGCACCGCAGGCGGACACGGTGCAACACGCCGTGCTGCGGCTGCGCAACGTCGCCCGCCCGGGCAGCCTGATTTTCCTGTTAAGCGACTTCCGTCATTTAAACGAACAGGGGGAATCGCACCTCAACCAGATTGCCCGCCATAACGACGTGGTGCTCGTGCATATCAGCGACCCGCTGGAAAACCGGCTGCCGCCGCCCGGGCGTTACCGGTTAAGTGACGGCGAGCGCATTCTGAGCATCGACACCGCCGACAGGCATCTTCGCGAACACTACGAGCAACGCCGGCGGGAACACCTCGAACGTCTGCAGCGGCTGTGCGGGCGCAACCGGATTTTCATGCTGCCGCTGGGCACGCAGGACCACGTCGTGCACAAGCTTCAAACCGGCCTGGGGTTGAGAACCAAATGATCGATCCGCTCGCCGAGCTGCGCGATATCCACCTGCCCGACCCGGTTCCCTGGTGGCCGCCCGCGCCGGGCTGGTGGCTGTTGGCGTTGCTGCTGTTGACCGCCACTGTATGTATGTGGTGGTTGCGACGGCGTTATTTTGAACGGTTTGCCGTCAGGCGGCTGGTTAAGGCGGGGCTCGGTGAACTCAAGCGAATCGAACACGCCTACCGGATTGAACTGGACAACGGCGCATTGGTCCGCCGGCTATCCGCCCTGTTGCGGCGCATCGCCGTCAGCCGTTATCCCCGCCGGGAAGCGGCGGCATTGACGGGCGAGCATTGGCTGCAACTGCTCGACCGGCGCATCGGCCGCCCCGAGTTCAGCCGGGGAATCGGCCGCATCCTGACGAGCGCGCCTTATCAGGCCGAACCGCAACTGGATGCCGAGGCATTGCTGGCGCTATGCCGGGAATGGATAATCTCGCCGCCGCCACAACAACCGGAAACGGAGCGGCGCGATGCTTGAATTCATCTGGCCGTGGATGTTTTACCTGCTGCCGTTGCCGCTGTTGGCGCGGCTGCTGCTGCCGCCCGCCGAAACACGCCAGGCTGCCTTGAAGACGCCTTTTCTGGAGGATTTCCGCCAGGAAACGACGACCGCCGCCCGCGCTATCCACGGCCGGCAAACGCTGGTGCTGGCGGGATTGTGCTGGCTCTTGCTGGTAACCGCGACGGCGCGGCCGCAGTGGGTCGGGGAGCCGGTGGAACTGCCGGTGAGCGGCCGCGACCTGATGATGGCGGTGGATTTATCGGGCAGCATGAATGAACAGGATTTCTTCATCAACGACCGGCCGGTCGACCGGTTGACCGCCGCCAAAAGAGTGGCCGGCGAATTCATCGACCGCCGCGCCGGTGACCGGCTGGGCCTGATCCTGTTCGGCGACCGGGCCTACATGCAAACGCCGCTGACCTTCGAC
>DASVCP010000520.1:0-10431 GCA_036381555.1 Gammaproteobacteria bacterium | reverse complement strand
CCGGCGAGTGTGAGTTCAAAAGGGCCGGGATAGAGATTCGGCGTGTGATCCGGTGGAAATAACGTGAATCTGCGACGCCCGGCTACACAGCAGGCAATGTTTTCGCTTACATCAAAATGTGTTTGCACCGTCAAACGGTTGCCGATCCAGATACGGGGTGGAATGGAAGCATCGACTAAGTCTAGCTTGTTCTCCCCCTCAAAGCCGGGAAGATAATCGGGAATCGGTGCCGATTGGATGTAGAAGGACGGGGAATCCGTGTGTCCGCGCGCTTCCAGGATGCGATCAACTGTGGCGGCTATCCGCTCCGGCATCTTGGTGAAATTCAGGCCGCTCAACTCGTCGTTATAGAAAAATTTGCCCCCGATATCCGCGCGCCCGAAAATGATTTCCACAGGGCGACCGCGATCAAAGCGCTTGATATATTCAGCCGCCGTTTCGGGCGAACGGGCAGCTGCTTGCACTGCCGGCCAGTGACTGACAGCGTTCCTCAAAAGCACTGGAAGACCGCCGGGAAAAATTTTTTCCCGGAAGAGTTCCGCGGAGACGTTTTCCTCAATCGAGACATGGGGGATGGTATGGTTCATGGTATGTTTCCTGGTAAGACCTCGGCTACCGGTCACTACGAGCGGACCAGTATGCGGTTGATTTTAACTATCCGACCTCCCCCGTGCTGAAGCCCGTTACCATATGCACTTACCGGAGCCCTGTCAAATGGATGTCCGCAAGAACCCCGGCGTGCTCTCAAGTGCTTGTAAATAATAGCACAGTACCATCGTGACCTTTGGGTTGACCGTGGCTGGCCAAGCCTCCTGCCAGCGTGATCAAACTCACAGAATGCGGTGAGCAGGCAAAGTTCGAGTAAGGTTTAAGCTGCAAGTTGCGACTGCAAATCGCACCTTCACGCGTTCATTTCATGGGCCGTTTATATTCGCCTTTGTTTGCATTCGCAAAAAGTCATTTTCTTTAATGATTCATTTTCTGCGCATCCTGGCATATCTGACATAGGGCTCCTGGATAAAAAATATCGAGAAGAGGTCGCTCCGGAACGGAATTGTCAAGCAGCGATCAAGACCATTCGTGAGATTAGAAATTCATCTTGCCGAGCGTGTTCGCAGACAGGGAGAGAGTAACACCGGAAAAACGAGAAGCAGTGAATTTATTGTCAAAATAAAAGAAGCAATGGGTTAGACTGAACCAGCCCCGAATTTCTGTCAGTTTAGATTGCTTCAAAACCTGACAGATCGGGCCTTGTTCTAGAGGGCTGTTCGATTGCAATCCGCGAGATTTATGGTATATATAGATCCGTTTATCGCCTGTCAGGGCTGGCCAAGGCAAAATCATTGAGGGCTACTAAAATGCGTTCCTTAAAAATCCTGGCCGGGATCGTCATGGTCTCGGTTTTTGTTAAATCATTTGCGGCCACCAGCTGGGTGGATGCCGAAAGACATGACAATATCGTCTATTTCCTTTTTCAGTCACCGCAACAGATAGCGCGTTATGATCTGGCAAGTCAGCAATTTCTATCCTCCGTTGCCTTGTCCGGCATAGCAAGTCACGTCGCCGTCGACGCCGGCGGTATCTATGTGGCGGTCAATTCGCAGGTTTTTCACTACACTCTGGCCGGCACGGGTGGAACACTGCTTTATTCGGCAACAACCGGTATCCGGGACATGAAGATAGGGGGCGATTATCTTTATCTCATCGAGGCCGGATCGTTGCGGGGTGATTTGGTCAGCGTCAACAAGGCAACAGGGGCGGTCGGCGACACTCAACAGATTTTTTCAGGCGCCCAGGGTTTATCCGTCGACCCGGGCATAGGCAAGGCGTTTGTCAGGACTTCTGGTGTCAGCCCGTCTGATATTATTCAAGTGCCCCTTAGCGCGGACGGTCAGATCGGAGGAGAAAATGATAGTCCTTATCATGGCGATTATCCGGGCGCCACCCGCACGTTCATTTTTCCGGGCGGGCAGTTGGTGGGGGAAGACAGCGGTATTATTTATTCGACAGCGGATTTAACGTACAGCGGCAGCCTGGGCAACGATTTTGACGACATCGACTTTTACGGCGATGAACCGGTTATTGCCAGTGACGGCGAGCTGATTCATTACAACACTTCATACCTGCCAATCGATATGTTCCAGCCGGTCAACACGCCGGTTGAAATCAGCGTGGCGGGAGATAATGTGTTTTCATTCTACGAGAACGCCTCGGGCGCACCGGGCGTGGAAGTCATTGATATAAATGATTTTCAGTTTTTACCTCCCGCTCCGAGCGTAAACCCGGTCGGGCATGCGTATGAGCCGGATGACATTGTATTTGCCGATGATGGGAACGTTTACCTGTTGAGCATCGGCGACCGCAATGTTTTTGTCTGGTCGGTCGTGGACGAGGAGTATAAGGAATCCATCCCCTTGATCGACGCGCCGCTGTTTATGGCGTATGGCGACACGGATAACAGCCTGTATTTCGCATACACGAACGGCCTCATAACCAAGCTTGAGCTGGATGGCAGCCGGGTTGAAGCTCCTTTCGTCAATTCGCCGCAAATGCCGTGCGGACTGGCGACCGCGGGGCAATATCTGTTTGTTTGCGATCCCAGCGGCGCCTGGGTATCGCATTTCACCTATTCCGCAGCCGGTCAACTCATTGAACAGAGAGACTGGAATTATTTCTCCGCGGAATATGTCTGGAGTGAAGCAAACAACCGGATGTATTTTTTCCGAGACGATACCAGTCCCAACGATATTCTTTACGAGGTTATCAATCCTGACGGCACTTTCGGCGAGGAGGGCGATTCGCCCGAGCATACAAGTACCGGCAAACTTCATCCGATCCGCGTAAAGGCGGACGGTGTCGTGCTTATTCTCGGTTCCGGGCGTATTTATGACGCCATCGCCCTCAACCATATTGATGATTTACAAGGGTTGTCAGGAAACCTGGTGGACGCCGCTTGGGCGGGCGATCTGCTTGCAACCTTAAGGAATGCGGACGCCAAAATGTTTTTTGAAATATGGGACGGCAATTATGCCCTCGATATCAGCATGGAAATGGATGGAAGCGCGATCGCCTTGTTTGCGGATGGCGGAGGATTCCTGGCGATTCATTCTGTTGGCGGCATTCCGCAATTTTCAAAAATTATCCCGGTTGATACCGACAATGACGGCCGGACAGATTCCCAGGATGCATTCCCGTTGGATTCCGCAGAATGGCTGGATACCGACAGTGACGGGGTTGGAAACAACGCCGATGCTGACGATGACGGTGACGGCACGCCGGATAATGACGATGAACTTCCCTTGGATTCATCTGAAACAGTCGATACCGATAACGACGGGGTTGGAAACAATGCCGATGCGGACGATGACAATGACGGCGTACCCGATAATGACGATGCTCTGCCCCTGGATCCTTCCGAAACAGCCGACACCGATAATGACGGAATCGGAAACAATGCCGACGCTGATGATGACGGGGACGGTGTACCTGATAATGACGATGCCCTGCCCCTGGATCCATCCGAAACGGTCGATACGGACAACGACGGGATCGGAAACAATGCCGACACCGATGATGACGATGACGGCATTCCGGATGTTGACGACGATCTTCCGCTGATACCGAACATACCGGGAGATATCGACAATGACGGGCTCGCGGACGAAGTTGATCCCGACGACGATAATGACTTTCAACCCGATGCCGTTGAGGATGCCGCACCCAACAACGGAGATGCCAACGGGGATGGGATTCCGGATAGCCGGCAGATGAATGTTGTTTCCATGCTGGCGGCGAACGGAACTTATATGACGCTGGAAACGGAGCTCGCCATGGCCGCGGCCCTGGTGGATATCGATAGTTCAATCGACTTGCCCGTCGGATATACTTTTGGTCACGGGTTCCTGGAGTTCCTGGTGCTTGCGCCCACTTCGGATACCTACACTGTAAGAATTACGCTGCATGATGGAACGGTTCCCAGCGCCTATTTCAACTATGGATATACCAGTTCAATCCAGGATGAGACGGCCTATTATAATTTCAGTTACAACCAGGCGACCGGAACCGGAGCGATCATAAACGGCAACACGGTAACCTTGCATTTCCAGGACGGCGGGCGCGGCGACAGCGACTTATTGCAGGATGACGTTATCTGGCAGCTTTTTGGCGCCCCGGCCGGCGGGCAGGGGGGGAAGCTGGGTGGCGATTCAGGATCGGCGGACGATGGCGGTGGCGGTAGCTCCGATTGGTTGTTCTTATTGCTATTGCTTGCGTGGCCAAAGTTGCGAGGACGGGATTCTTGGTTACATTAGGCCACGGCCGGTAAAAACCGGTTTCATGCGTTCCTGTTGCTTACGCCGTCAGTTCCCGGTCTGCTTTATTGTAAGTGAGATCAGTGTGGCGGCCCTGGCGGTAACGATTGAGGTTTCTTGCATGCTTGCAGGGGAATCAAAGTTAGCGGGTTGTCTGGCATACGGCTTTGCCTGTAAAGGGCTGTTCGATATCGGCCAAAGCCGAGGATTATAAAATTAACAGCTACGGGTTCCGTGTTTTTTGGGGATTGTCATCAGGGTATTCTTCCGGTAGTTTTGCACTCGGGCTTGGTAATGGTTTAAGTTCCTCTGAAAATTCGAGGCGAATCCTTATTTATTATTCTCTGCAAGGGGCAAACATGAAGCTCTCGACACGAATGGCAGTATTGACAGTACTGCTGGCGGTGCTGGTCTATTTTTCGGGGTACCTGTTGCCCGCCCGCAGCCATACCGAGCGGGCCACGTTTATCGATGTCGTACCCGAAATCGTTTACGGGTTGATGAGCGATCTGCGGCAGTTCGAACAATGGGCGCCGTGGCATGATCAGGCCCCCGATGTGAAATACGGCGTGGAACAGCCCGGCCAAGGGTTGGGCGCAGTATTGAATTGGCAGAGCCAGGATTCCGGAGTGGGCGCCGGTCGACTGTCCATCATCGATGCACAGCCTTACAACAAGCTGCGCATGTTGCTGGAGTATGACAACGGCGAGCGGGCGGTGCTCGCCTATCATCTTGATCCGTTGGAAGGCGGCACGCACATCGACTGGACATTGGACATTGAGCATGGCGATGACCCTTTCAGCCGATATAAAGGGCTGCTGGTGGAACGGCGGATCGCTGCCGCTTTTGAGCCGGGGCTGGACCGCTTGAGGCGGCTGGCCGAGCGCCAGCCGGCACGGCCGGAGTCGAATATCGTCAGCGAAGAAATCCGTTACCAGGTCGGCGAACAATCGTTTACCGGTTATATCGCTTACGATCAAAACCGGCAAAACCGGCCCGGCGTTTTGATTGTGCACGAATGGTGGGGGCACAACGACTATGTGCGCCAGCGCGCCGGGCAGTTGGCCGAACTGGGTTATGTGGCGTTGGCGCTGGATATGTACGGCGACGGTAAGCAGGCCGAGCATCCTGGAGAGGCGGGGAAACTGGCCGGCGCAGTGAATGAAAACTTCGAGGCGGCCAAAGAACGATTTACCGCGGCTCTGGATATTCTCAAACAGCATTCGGCGACCGATCCCGGGCAGATCGCCGCCATCGGTTATTGTTTCGGCGGCGGCATCGTGCTCAACATGGCGCGCGCCGGTGTCGATTTGGACGGCGTGGTCAGTTTTCACGGTTCGTTGCAACCGGTGCGGGACAAGGCCCGCCAAGGCGAAGTCAAGGCCGGCATGCTGGTGCTGAACGGCGCCGACGATCCGATGGTGACGCCCGAGCAGCGTCAGGAGTTCATCGAGGAAATGGACGCGGCCGGGGTCGACTATGAGTTCGTCAACTACCCGGGCGCCACGCATGCGTTCACCAATCCGGCAGCCGACGAGTACGCCAAACAATTCGATCTGCCATTGGCCTACGATCCAAATGCCGACAAGCAGTCGTGGCAGCAGATGTTGAATTTTTTCGACCGCATTTTTCGCTGAGGCGCGGTGGTAGAGACTTAGAATTAAAGAAGCTCTTTGTTTTTTGGTAGTGGTGTCACTACATGATCAGTGATATTGGCAAATCCGCTTTGGTGGTTATGATTATTAGTTTCTTCGATGCATCGTAATTGTACTCAACCGTTTCTCCGTTGATTCTTACGGCGGCGGCAAGGACCAGATACTCGACAACATTCAGAAATTCACCGAACTGGGTTTTTACGACAATATGGCCCTTCATTCCCGCACCAAGCGCCGAAGTCCGGCAAACGCCAGCCTTCGGGTATACTGTCCGTCACTTTATAGATTAATCGTCGAATGCGGCCGTATCTGACACCTGGCGTATATGTAGGAGAGAACAATGACTGTTACCGGAAAACTCTTGATCAATGGCGAATGGCAACAGGGCGGCGCCGGCACTTATCATGCCGTTAATCCCGCCACCGGCGAACGGCTGGAGCCGCCGATGAGCCAGGCCGGCAGCGAGCAGGTCGGGCAGGCGGTGGCCGCCGCAGAAGCCGCTGCTCCGGTGTTCCGCAAACTGCCGCCGGCGAAGCGCGCCGAATTCTTGAATGCCTGCGCCGATGAAATCATGGCGCTGGGCGATGAACTGCTCGAGCGGGTCGGAGCCGAAACCGGTTATCCGCGTGCCCGCGCCGAGAACGAACGTGGCCGCACCTGCAACCAGTTGAAACTGTTCGCCAAGGCCGTCGCCACGGGCGATTGGCTCAATGCCCGCATCGATACCGCCATGCCCGACCGTCAACCGCTGCCGCGCCCGGACGTGCGCTATTTGAACCAGGCCGTCGGGCCGGTGGTGGTGTTCGGTGCCAGCAATTTCCCGCTGGCCTTTTCCGTCGCGGGCGGAGACACTGCCTCGGCATTGGCCGCCGGTTGCCCGGTGCTGGTCAAGGGTCATTCGTCGCATCCCGGCACCAGCGAACTGGTGGCGCAGGCCATCGGCAAGGCTGTGAAACGCTGCGGCCTGCCGGCCGGCGTGTTTTCACTGTTGATGGGCTTGGGCCGCGAAGTCGGCGCCGCCCTGGTCCGTGCGCCCGGGGTCAAGGCGGTCGGCTTCACCGGTTCCTTCGCTGGCGGCATGGCGCTGGTCAAGCTGGCCAATGAGCGTCCTGAGCCGATCCCGGTGTTCGCCGAAATGGGCAGCATCAATCCCGTGTTCCTGTTGCCAGAAGCGGTCAAGGCCCGCGCCGCGCAGATCGCCGAAGGCTTTGTCGCCTCGGTAACGCTCGGCACCGGCCAGTTCTGCACCAACCCCGGCATGCTGGTCGCGCTGGACGATGAGGCCACCGGGACTTTTATTAAAGAAACCGCCGCGCGGCTTGCCGACATCGGCGCCGGCGTAATGCTGAACGATAATATCTGCTCGGCTTACCAGGACGGAATCAGACGCTTCCGGGGTTGCCAGGGTGTTACTCAGGTTGCAACAGGGCAGGCCGTGGACAGCCGGACCGGTTTTCGTGCGCAAGCCGCCGTGTTCACCACCACCGCCGACAACCTGATCGAAAACCCGGAGATCCAGGAAGAAGTCTTCGGCCCCGTGTCGCTGATTGTGAAATGCAAAGACGCTGCCGACATGTTGCGGGTGGCAAAACTGCTCAAGGGCCAGCTCACCGCCACATTGCAAAGTGAGGGCGATGAAATGGGCGATTATCCCGAACTGGTCGACCTTCTCGGCCTGCGGGTCGGTCGGCTGATCGTCAACGGGTTTCCGACCGGCGTGGAAGTCTGCGACGCCATGGTGCACGGCGGCCCGTTTCCCGCCACCACCGATGCGCGCTTCACCTCGGTTGGCACCGCCGCCATCGCCCGGTTTGTGCGGCCCGTCTGTTACCAGAATTTTTTTGAGGCGCTGTTGCCCGAGGCGTTGCGCAACGACAACCCCTTGAACATCATGCGGATGGTCAACGGCGAGATGACGCGCGACAGGGTCGGATAAACCGGGTAACCGGGGCGATTAAAAGTACCGGTCGACGAACGTCAAAAATATTTCCCAGTTGGGCGCGGGCGTGTGACCTTCGTTATGTTGCCGAAAAGCGAGCTCGCCTTCCGTCAGCGCCGTTTCGACGGGCGGGAATCTTTGCTGTTCGATTGGCTTGGCGCCCAGCAGGCGGTAAACGGGATCGGCATGAAGGGCGGCCAAAAACATGCCCTTGGGGTCCACCCATTCGTCGCCGCGGTTGCCGGCGCCGATAAACACCGGCCGCGGCGCGCACAGCGCGATCAATTGGTGCGCATCGACCGGCAGATCGTCGACGGACAACGGGCCGGCGTATTTCAGGAAATTGCCGGCCATCCAGTGGTATTCGCCGCTGCCGGCGATGTTGCCCACCTGCTCGCCGAAGTTGCGTCGCCACAGCTTGGCGCCAGCTTCGCCCGATGAACTGATATAGGCGGCGGCGAAGCGCCGATCAAACGCCATGGCGACCAGCGCCGCCTTGCCGTAACGCGAATGGCCGTGCACCGCAACGCGGTCCGCATCGACGTGCTTGTCGGTATCGAAATAATCCAGCGCCCGGCTCGCGCCCCAGGCCCAGGCGCGCAAGGCGCCCCAGTCGCCCGGGTCGCGCGGCTGTCCTTTGTTGACCAGGCCGATGATACCGCGGGTCAGGCCGGCGCCGTCGTCGGCCTGCACGCTGGTGGCAATCAGTTCGGCATAAGCCCAACCTTTTTTCACAACCTGGTGCTTCCATTGTTGTGCCTGGGAGTGCATCGCGTTGAACTGCTCTTCGCTCATGCGCTGGCGGAACATTTCCCAGAAAGCTTCATTGACGCTCAGCGCCAGTAGGACAGGCACCTCGCCCGGGGTTTTTGCAGGCAAGGTGAGCGTGAGTTCGATATCAACGTCGATCAGCGGATAGGCGCTGTTATCGACCTTGCCCGACAGTTTTTTGCGGATGACCGGCAAGTCGCCGACTTTGTCGTCGTCAATGGACAACACTTTCCAGGTAACTTCCGGTACGTTGTCGGGCACGCGCCCGTAAATCTCCCGCTCGAACAGCGCTACCAGTTCTGGCCGTCGCCGCTGCCACCAGTCGGTTTGGGTCTTCACCCGGTCGCCGTTGGCCATCACCAGAACATCAGGCAGTGTGTTGAGATGTTCATTGGCCTTGGACTCGTCGAAATTGGCCGCATGGGGTGATGCCGGGTCCCAGTCTGCCCAGCGGCGCAGGGTCTGAATATTCAGCAATTTCATCATCCTTGCGTGGTCTTGCTCGGAGGATAATGCCACTGGCACGGGCTGGGCTGGGAGCGCATCGGGCGTTTGCAATAGCACAAACATGAAAACGGCGATGGGTATCAATGGGATGAACTTTCGTTCCATGGTGTCCCCATGCTGATGATCGTTTTTAAATCCGGACACCCCGAAAGCTTCGGAGTGTCCGGAAGGATCATCTTACTTGAGCAGTTACTTGCCGACCTTCAGCATTTTCGTCAGCCGGATATCGCTGGAAGACGCGCCCACTTGGATTTCCACCGGCGTGTTTTCCAGCACCCAGCGATCTTTTTCGGCATCCCAGTAACGCAGTTCGTCGGCGGGCAGTGTCAATGCAACCGTTTTGGTTTCCTTCGGTTGCAGTGTGATGCGCTCGAAACCCAGCAGCTCCTTGGCGGGCCGCTCGACTTTCGATTTCGGATAACTGACATAAAGCTGCACCACTTCCTCTCCGGCCCGTTTGCCGGAGTTGGTGATATCGACATTGACGGTGATTTCACCGCCGGCTTTTATCGAAGGTGCGGTCTTGAGATTCTTGTAATCAAACGCAGTGTAACTCAGGCCGTGGCCGAACGGATACAACGGTTTGCCTTTGAAGTACTTATAGCTGCGGCCTTGCATGTTGTAATCCTCGAAAGGCGGTATGTCGTCCACGCTCTTATAAAAGGTAACAGGCAGACGGCCGGCGGGGTTGTAGTCGCCGAACAACACGTCGGCGATGGCGGTGCCTGCTGCCTGACCCGGGTACCAGGCCTCCAGGATGGCCGGCACGTTCTTCTCGGCCCAGTTGACCGCCAGCGCGCTGCCGTTTAACAGCACCAGCACGGTGGGTTTGCCGAGTTTGGTGACTTTTTCCAGCAACGCCTGCTGCGGTCTCGGCAGATCGATGCGGGTGCGGTCGCCGCCGCGGAAGCCTTCCACGTCCACTTTCATTTCCTCGCCTTCGAGTCGCGGCGTCAATCCGAGAAACATCACGACCGCATCGGCTTTGGCGGCGATATCGAGCGCTTCTTTTTCAAGGTCGCCCTCGGGTTTGCTCCAGACAAACTGCAACTGCGCGTCGCCGTAGGATTCCTGGGCGTCCATACGGATGCGGTAGGTTTTTCCGGCTTCGAGCTTTATCGGCGGTGTTGCCTCAACCCGCGGGTCACCCAGTTCATCGCGGTAATTGTAGTGGGAGCCGACAATCTTTTCGTCGTCCAGGTAGAGCTCGAACTTCATGGTGGCGATGGCGCCGAGTTGGTACAGGCCG
>DASVCP010000519.1:0-5340 GCA_036381555.1 Gammaproteobacteria bacterium | reverse complement strand
AAACTCCGCCATGAAGCCGAGGAACTGGCTTTGGAATATGAATGAGTAAAACCAATTTAACCACGGAGGACACGGAGAGCACTGAGAGTTAAAAAGCAGAATGAAAGTATATAAGTATTGAAGTATCTAAAGCCCGAAGCTCAATACTCTAATACTTTAATACTTGTATTCTTGTTTCTCTGTGTTCACAGAAATTTGCTCCTGGCAATTTCTGCACTTCCGCCATCCTTGGCGGTCGTCCGTGTACTCGGTGGTTAAATGATTTTTTATAAATAAATTCTTATGGCCCTGTTGCAAATCGCCGAACCCGGTCAATCCACCGCGCCGCATCAGCACCGGCTGGCGGTGGGCATCGACTTGGGCACGACCAACTCGCTGGTGGCCGCCGTGCGTAGCGGAGTGGCGGAGACGCTGCCCGACGAATCCGGTGAAAGCATTTTGCCGTCCGTTGTGCGTTACTTGCCGGGCGGGTGCGTAGTGGGCGCCGAGGCGAAACAGGCGGCGTCCGAGGACGCGGCCAATACGATCGTTTCTGTTAAACGGTTTCTCGGCCATAGTCTCGATGAAATGTTACTCAATAACCCGCGACTGCCTTACCGGTTTCTGCAGACGGAGTCGGTGGTGCCCAAGCTGGTAGTGGCGGAAAAGGCGGTGACGGCCGTTGAAATATCGGCCGAGATTTTAAAAGTGCTGCGCCGTCGCGCGGAAGCCGCCTTGGGCGGCGAACTGGCGGGCGCGGTGATTACCGTACCGGCGCATTTCGACGACGCCCAGCGGCAGGCGACCAAGGACGCAGCGAAGCTGGCGGGCTTGCAGGTATTGCGTTTGCTGAACGAGCCGACCGCGGCGGCCGTGGCCTACGGCCTGGACCAGGCCAGGCAGGGCACGGTCGCCGTCTACGATCTGGGCGGCGGCACGTTCGATGTTTCCATTCTGAATCTGGAGCAGGGCGTCTTTCAGGTATTGGCGACCGGCGGCGATACCTCTCTGGGCGGCGACGATTTCGATACGCTGATCGTCGATTGGATTTTGCAGCAGGCCGGTTTCGATCCCGACCACTCAAAGACGGTGCTGGCAAAATCGACACTCCGGCGGGTGACGCAGGCCGTGGTCGCGGCCAAAGAGGCCTTGTCCGATCAGCCGCATGTCGATCTTGAGGTGGACTTGGACGGCGGCCGGCGATGGCAAGGCCGGCTCGAGCGCGCGGTGTTCGATACCCTCATAGAGCCGCTGGTCAAGCGTACGCTGCAGGCATGCCGCCGGGTGTTGCGGGATGCGGGTTTGAACGTCCGCGATATCGATGAAGTCGTGATGGTCGGCGGTTCCACCCGCGTACCGATGGTGCGGGAAAACGTCAGCCGGTTTTTCGGTCGGCCGGTGCTCACCGATATCGATCCCGACCGGGTGGTGGCGATCGGCGCGGCGATTCAGGCCGATATGCTGGCGGGCAACAAGCCGGACAACGACGTGCTGTTGTTGGATGTCATCCCGTTGTCGCTGGGCATTGAAACCATGGGCGGGCTGGTGGAAAAGATCCTACCCCGCAATTCAACGATACCCGTGGCCCGCGCCCAGGAATTTACGACGTTCAGGGACGGGCAGCGGGCGATGGCGATCCATGTGGTCCAGGGCGAACGTGAACTGGTCGGCGACTGCCGTTCCCTGGCCCGGTTTGAATTTCGCGACATCCCGCCGATGACGGCCGGCGCCGCCCGGATTCGTGTTACCTTTCAAATCGACGCCGACGGGTTGTTAAGCGTTTCGGCCGAGGAAAAAACCGGCGGCCGTGCGGCCAGTATTCAGGTTAAACCGTCCTTTGGTTTGAGCGACGGCGAAATCGCCGCCATGTTGAGGGATTCCATGGCGCATGCCGGAGACGACGCCGCCCTGCGCCGCTTGAAAGAGCAACAGGTCGAGGCGCGCAGAGTGTTGGAGTCCCTGGACGCCGCCCTGCAAAAGGACGCCGATGAGCTGTTGGCGCAGCGGGAAAAGACAGCCATTATGGCGGCTCGCGATGCATTGGCGACAGCGGCGGAAGGTGACGACTACCTGGAAATCAAACGCCTGCTCGCCCGGCTCGAGGAAGTCAGCGCGGACTATGTTGCGCGGCGCATGGACGCCGGTGTTCGCAAGCTGATGGCGGGGCGCCGCATCGATGAATACTGATTGAGCGCCGGGTCGAGTCCATCTTTCCCAAGAACTTAACGGATCCTGTCATGCCAAAGATCATATTTTTACCGCATGAGCATATCTGCCCGGAAGGCGCGGACATTGAGGCCGCCCGCGGCGTGAGCGTGTTGGACGCCGCGCTGGCCAACGGAATCGAGATCGAACACGCTTGCGAGAAATCCTGCGCCTGCACGACCTGCCATGTTTATATCCGCGAGGGGTATGAATCGCTGGAGGCGCCGGATGAAAACGAGGAGGACTATCTCGACAGGGCCTGGGGTCTGGACCCCGATTCCCGATTAAGCTGCCAGGCGATCGTGGCGGACACGGACCTGGTGGTGGAAATTCCGAAGTACACGATCAACCTGGTTTCCGAGAAACATTAGAACCTATCGGTGTGTCACTGATAAGGGGGACGCGAAATGGGATTGCAGTGGACGGATACTGTCGATATTGCCATCGCCCTGGCGGAAAACCATCCGGACGTCGATCCGCAGTACGTCCGTTTCACGGATTTGCACCGCTGGATTTGCCAGTTGGAGGACTTCGACGACGATCCGCAACGGTCCAACGAGAGGCTTCTGGAAGCCGTACAAATGGCCTGGATCGACGAAGTCTGATACTTCAATCCGCCGATGCCCGCCGTAAAACCGTACTTTCTTATAACGCTAAACCCGCGTAAAATCGCCGGTTTTGCGACATTTGACGTGACGGAGAGCGTATTCAATGGCAATAGAGCGGACTTTATCGATTATCAAGCCCGACGGCGTCGCCAAGAACATCATAGGCGAGATTTATACCCGTTTTGAACGAGCCGGCCTGAAGGTTGTCGGCGCCCAAATGCTGCATCTCAGCCGTGAGCGGGCCGAAGCGTTTTACGCGGTACACAAGGCCCGCCCCTTTTTTAACGACCTGGTCGGGTTTATGATTTCAGGGCCGGTGATGGTGCAGGTTTTGGAAGGCGAAAATGCGATTGCCAAAAACCGGGAGCTGATGGGCGCCACCAATCCCGCCGAAGCAGCGCCGGGAACCATCCGGGCCGACTACGCCAAGACGGTCGACGAGAATGTGGTGCATGGCTCGGACGGACCGGAAACGGCCGAAACCGAAATCGCTTTCTTTTTTGGCGGCGAAGTAGGTATTTGTCCTCGCACCCGTTAACAACGAGCAACGGCATATGAATGTTACGCGCAGAATCAACTTGATGGATTACGATCAGGAAGGTCTGCGCGCGTGGTTTGAGTCGTTCGGCGAAAAGCCGTTTCGTGCCACCCAGCTGGTCAGCTGGATACATCAGCGCGGCGAAACCGATTTCTCGGCGATGACCAATCTCAGCATGGATTTGCGAACCAGGCTCGGCGAACTGGCGGAGATCCGGGTACCCGACGTCGTATACAGCCAGGCATCGGCCGACGGCACCCGCAAGTGGCTGCTGCAGTTGGGCGATCCGAAGGAAAAAACGGCTGCTCCCACTATGGGCAGTCGTATCGAAATGGTGTTTATTCCCGAGGAAAACCGCGGCACCTTGTGTATTTCCTCGCAGGTCGGTTGTAGCCTGGACTGTTCGTTCTGTTCGACCGCCCGGCAGGGATTCAACCGCAATCTCAGCAGCGGCGAAATCATCGGCCAGGTGTGGCTGGCCCGCAAGCTGTTGGCCGAACAGGGCATTGACGGCCGCGCCATTACCAATGTGGTGCTGATGGGCATGGGCGAACCCCTGTTGAACTATAAAAACCTGGTGCCGGCGTTACGGCTGATGCTGGACGACAACGCGTATGGATTGAGCAAGCGCCGCGTGACCGTCAGCACGGCAGGCGTGGTGCCGGCGATCGACCGGCTGAGAGAGGACACCGACGTTGCGCTGGCGGTGTCGCTGCACGCGGCCAATGACGAGCTGCGTGACAGGCTGGTGCCGATCAATCAAAAGTTTCCGCTGGCGGAATTGCTGGCTGCCTGCCGCCGGTACCTGGACGGCCAGCACAAGCGGCGCATCACGTTTGAGTACGTTATGCTGGACGGCGTCAATGACAGCATGACGCACGCGCGGGAGTTGGCGGCGCTGCTGAGAGGCATCCCCAGCAAACTTAATCTGATTCCGTTTAACCCTTTTCCCAACGCCGGATATCGTCGTTCATCCGACGCGGCGATTGCCCGTTTCAGCGAATACCTGCAACAGCAGGGATACGTGGCGACGGTGCGCAAAACCCGCGGCGACGACATCGACGCGGCCTGCGGACAACTGGTCGGGCAGGTTGCCGACCGGAGTCACCGGCATCTGCGTTTTATCGAGCCGAGATTCGGCGCTCAGGCGGTTTGAGCGGTGACGTCGGCGTCCGGTAAAGACTTGCCGCGTTGGTCCACGACAATGATTGCTTTTGGGGAGCTGACAGTGGTTGGAAAGAAAATCGTTTTTTTTCTTGCGCTGCTGACCGTGCTGACGGCTTGCAGCGGGCCCGGCGTCAGGTCGGAGGCCGAGCATCCCAAGCGGGCGGCCGTTTACAACGCCCAGTTGGGCAGCGGTTATCTCAAGCAGGGCAAGCTGGAGTTGTCCAAAAACAAATTCGAGAAAGCCCTGAGCCAGGATCCGGATCTGGGGCAGGCGCACGCCGGTTATGCGTTGTTGATGATGCGATTGGGCGAGATTCGCAAGGCCGAAAAGCATTTCAAGCGCGCCTTGCGGCTCGATCCTTACAGTTCAGAAACCTTGAACAACTACGGCATCTTTCTTTGCGAGCAGGATCGCATCAAGGAAGCCGAGGAGCAGTTCATGGAAGCGTTGAAGGATCCGTTGTATAAAACGCCCGAGTATGCCTATACGAATGCGGGCCGTTGCAGCCTGAAAATTCCTGATTATGACCGTGCCGAAGGGTATTTCGGTAAGGCCTTGAAGATCAACCCGCGGTTTCTGGATGCTCTGTACGAGATGGCGCACCTCCACTTCATCAAGAAAAACTATCGACTGGCCAGTGCTTACATGCAGAAGTATGACCAGTACGGCTCTTCGGCCGCGCATACGCCCGCCAGTTTGTGGCTGGCGATTCGTCTGGCGCGCCTGACGGGCGACAAAAACGCCGAAGCCAGTTACGCACTTTCCCTGAAAAACAGATTTCCCGATTCTGAAGAGGCCTCGTACTTGCGAAGCCCCCGTAAACGATGAGCGACACGGACTTT